>JAKVJO010000006.1 GCA_022486935.1 Solobacterium sp.
TGATCGAGAATCATCAGCGGCAGCACGCAGATCGTGACAATCACGGTAATGGCATTGGTGTTTGGATCCAGCACTGATCCCATCAGTACACCGGTCATCATGATCGGTGACAGCCAGAGATAGATACACAGGGTCGCATGATCCCTGCACCAGCTGGAGTATCTCGCAAACAGGTACATTGTCACAAAGTAGCCAAGCAGGATCCAGAACTCATAATTGAATTTCAACTCATGGCTGAACAGAAGAGAAGCGACGGTATAGATAAACAGCAGCATTCCGCCGTATTTTGCGCAGTTGAAAAGCGAATCATAATTACGCCGGTTCGTCTCTTCCGGATACTGCAGAATGATCCTGGCTTCTGTTTCCAGGGTATTTTTATTCCCACCCGTTCTGCTCATGTATTCCTCTTAGGTTAAGGATAACACAGCATTCGGGCTGATACCGCATTGGGATGGCCGTTATTCACACCAAAAACAGTGCGTTCCCGAATCGTTACGGGTTATCACGCACTGTCTCTGTTCACTTCTGAGGTTCAATTGGTGCTGCAGGTGCTGATGGAGCTGCTGCTTCAGCCGGCTGTTCCTGTTTTTCCACGGTCACTGTGACTTTCTTGCGCTGCTCTCTTGGACACTCTTCTGTCTTGAACAGTGAACAGTGGGAACAGTACGCCTTTGCACAGTAGACCAGTTTGCTGGGGCACTCCGACACCGCCTTCTTGCGGTCGCCGGCAACGTGGCAGTCTTCCTCATCTGCGTAGATGCACTTGAATGATTCGCAGATCGTATAACTGCGCCGCTCTGCGTGAAATGTACGTTTCTCCATTGATTGTAAACTCCTTTGACTGACAGCCCTTATTGTACTATTTTTCTCTCAATAACGCTTCTTTTTCTTCCGGATGGTATACCAGTCATAGATTGCCGAACCAGTCTTCCCCTCTTCCGGGTATTCACTCTGATCAATGTCCAGCATTGTATAGCCGCAGGCATTGATGATCTTTGTGCCGCAGCTGTGAACCATATTGCGGGTAAAGTCGCCATACTCCTGATGCACATGTCCATGGATCATATATGCCGGCTTCCACTTATTCAAAAGATCATTGAAACACTCAAATCCATGGTGCGGCAGATCTTCCAGATCGCCATACCCGGCAGCCGGTGCGTGTGCCAGCAGGATATCAAAGCCATTTGTAAAGCTGAGGATACCGGACAGTTTCTTGATCCGCTTGGCCATTTCCTCTTCCGTATACATGTCTTTGGAATTGCGGTACTTGACTGAACCGCCAAGACCGAGAATCCTGAGGCCATGGAAGTTATAGATCTGATCATCGATATCATCGCAGCCATCCGGCGGTCTTCGATCATAGACACCGTCATGATTGCCGCGTACATACAGCAAAGGCCGGTTGACCATGGTAGTCAGAAACTGCAGGTAGTCCGGATCCAGATCACCGCAGGACAGGATCAGGTTGACGCCTGCTGTCTTGTCTTTGGTGTAATAGTCCCAGAGTGCCCGTTCTTCTTTGTCAGCAACCAGAAGGATCTTCATTCCTCAGCTCCCTTGACGACTCCATCGTCTTCCAGCTGTTTCCGTGACTGATCATTCAATTCATCATAGACCGGGATCCGGCCGATGATGTTGTCATTCAGCCAGTCCATGGAGATGATACTTCCGCTGTCAAGACGCGGCGATCCGGCCGCCTGGATAAATCCCTGCTGGCTGTGCAGCTCGCCCTGGAACGGATCCAGCGTGCCCTGCTTCAGTGCATTGCGGAACAGATCAATCATCTTGCGGGAGTAATAGGAAAGCTCAGATGACAGGTTGATATCAATGACGCCGGCAGAAAGTCCCCACCACTCATTGACTGCCTGATCTTTATTCAGTTTCTCAGAAGTATCCCAGCTGCCATTGAGAATCGTCTTGACGATCCGCTCATAATAACGGGTCCAGTTTCTCACTGGTGATGCCAGGTTGGTAATATCTCCGATCGAGTTCACATGTACCAGACCGTAGTCCGGCTGATCGCCGCCCGCAAAAGACAGATCCAGTCCGGAATAGATATGGATATCATTGTCCTTCAGCAGCTGTTTCCACTGGCAGTCCTGCATACCGGACCATGACACATAGACTTTTGCTTGCGGATCAATCATGGCAACGCCAATCGCAAACGCATTGACGCCTGCCAATACGCCATAGGCAGGTGCGCTGGCCAGATAGCCTACTTTATGATTGTCGGAATATACTCCGGCAAGGACACCCATCAGAAACTTCACTTCATATTCCCGGATGTTGTACGTACGCACTGCATTGTGCGGCAGGAATACCGAGCAGTTGGCAAAGTGGATCTTCGGATATTTGATGGCAGCACGCAGTGTCTCACGCATCTGAGAAGCGGAGGTGGTGAAGATCACATCAGCACCGCGCTTTGCGGCATCATCAATGGTGTTCTGGATATCCTGATCCTCGATGCAGTTCTCGTAGTACCACGTCTTTACAAACCCTTCATAGTAATGCTCCAGGGCAATCCGGCCGATATCATGATCATTGACCCAGCCGGAATTCTGCAGGTTCTTCTCATAGATGAACGCTGCCTTCAAAGGATGTTTCTCGGTATAGACCGGCGGCCTGTTCAGGATATTCTGCAGAAAGCCCGTATTGCTTGCAGCTTCCGGTTCCGGGTTCTCCCGCAGGTTGATCTGTGTGCCGTTATTTTCTACCAGCAGTTCATTCCAGATTCCTTCCAGACGTCTAGCAATGGAATCCTTGCTGTAATCCAGCAGGGAATCAAACTGATAGACCAACAGATAAATCAGGAAGGCATCGCCGACGGTGATATTCATCCGGTCACCGCCCCTTGCCTTATAGACATTGGAGAATCTGAAGTATGCACCTCTGACGGTATTGATCAGATCAGAAGGCCATGGATCTTTCAGGTTCTGCCCGATCAATGACGCAAACTTGATATAAGATCCCGGCTTGGAGAAGACAATGTCATAGAACGGTGCCACTTTGAAGAAATCCAGGAACTCATAATAGACCTGCACTTCCTTCTCATCTGTCTTGACCGGAATGATCCGGGTCACATCTGCGTAGATGGAAGGTACATCCAGATACTTCAGAACAGATACCCGCTTATTGCCTTCCTGCACATAGAACTGATGCATGTATTCAAAGACAAGAACCGCATCGCGGATTCCTTCACTCTCCTGGATATCGTACAGATTGGACCACTTCCTGGCAAACTCAGAGTCTTTTGCCATGATCGGCATGAAATTATCTGCGAAGGTACGTCTTCTGCCATCGGTCACTGTACCTACCAGCATGGACAGCGGAATATCCATTACGCCGACATGTTTCTCGCCGGCAGTACGGCGGTCCTGCAGCAGTGCATCAAGACACCCAAGATAGGGGTCGCGATGCTCCAGTGCTGCTTTGCGCATTGCCTTATCGCCGCTCTTTTTTGCGTCAGAATACTCTTCCATCGACATAGATCAATTCCTCCCTGCACCAGTAGAATAGCAGATTCTTTCCTTCAGCGTCCAAAAAAAGACTGCAGACCATGGAAGCGATCTGCAGGTGCAATCTAATCTGCCCTGATACAGAAAATGGTCAAATCATACTCAGCAGCAGTTTCCGGTATGCTGGATCTTCGCCAAGCCCATGCATGATGGTATGTACTTCAAACCCGGCTGCCCGCAGTTTCAATGTCATCTTACCATCAATCTCATTCAGTTCATGCACTGCATGCATTCCGGCAGTCATCATGAACGGAACCAGCAGGACTGGCCGCCCGGCACTGTTCTTCTGCAGTTCAGGAATGACTGTTTCAAGACTGTCAGGTCCGTGCATCAGCACCACATGGGTATGCGTAATGTGCTTATGGGCCATCTGATACTCAAACATCCGGTAGAACAGTGCTGCCTGCTCATCAAAGCCATGGCCGACCAGCAGGATCTCTGCATCCGCGTATTCTGCTTCAAACGCCTTCAGGATTCTGATCAGTCCTCCATACTGTCTGGAAGAGGAATCCGCGATCATAGCCGGCAGTACTCTGATATGAATGAATCCGTGTGCGTTTTTCTGCAGTGCATCACTCATCTCCATAAAGCTGACTCCCGGCGATACAAAACTGTTCAGCACCAGAAGATCATTGACGCCTTCTGCTTTGAGCTGTGCCATCGCCTCTGAAATGGTGCCAACCGGAGTATACCGTTCTTCCTGGGGAATCCGGCTGAGCATGTCTTCGTTGATGTATGCCTGAGCCACCGGAGTTCTTGGCCTTCTGGCTTTCAGTTCCAGATACAGCTGATCAAGACTGCTGGTTCTGGCTGTTTCATTCAGGGTGCCGTACTGCACAAGCAGGATGCCATGTCTGTTCATATCTTTTTCTCCAGCTGATATGCGTAGAGCGCATTGGGGTCATCGGAAGAAATGATGGATACGCCCATTGCGTCCTGCAGCAGATCTTTCTTCTGTGCCAGTTCTGATGGTGTTCCGACTGCAGATATACGGCCATGGTTCAGCAGGATGATCTGATCGCTGATCGTAAAGGTCTGCGGCAGATCATGGGATGCGACAATGATTCCCTTGCCCATATCTGCAAGATTCTTCAGAATCTCAATCACCTTCAGCTGATGCTCGACATCCAGGTAGGTGTTCGGTTCATCCAGCATGACGTAGTCTGTATTCTGGGCAATGATCATGGCCAGATAGACCCGCTGGCGTTCACCGCCGGAAAGACTCTGTACACTTCTGTCTTTGAGATCCATGACATCTGCCATTTCCATGGCATCGTGGATCTCGTTCAGATCGGTATCATTCAATACATTGGAATAGCCGGCAAATGGAAATCTGCCGTGCGATACCAGTGTTTCAACATCCATGTCCGGGTTGGTCAGATTCTGTGCCAGGTAGGCAATCCGTTTTGCCCGCTCTTTCGGCTTCATGGATTCTGCAGGCAGTGTATCAATCGACATGGATCCCTGGTGAGAAAGAATCCCGACCATGGACTTCAAGAGGGTGGACTTGCCGCTGCCGTTTCTGCCCATCAAAGCAGTGATCTCTCCCGGCTTGAAACAGGCCTGTTCCAGTTTGACAAAGGCATTTCCGTGATAGCCGGTGCTGTAGTTCTTCAGTTCGATCATACTGACAGCTTCCTTTTCCGTTTCATCAGGATATAGATAAAGAACGGCGTACCAAGGAATGCCAGCAGCAGACCGACCGGCAGTTCATATGGAAAGAACAGCAGTCTGGAGATCAGATCACAGACAACCAGGAATGCCCCGCCGTATACCGCACACAGGGTAATCTGCCCCCGGCAGTGATCACGGCAGATCATCCTGACAAGGTTTGGCACCATGAGACCTACAAAACTGATCAGCCCGCAGATACTGACTGCCGCAGCTGACAGCAGCGCTGCTGTGAAGATTGCGACCAGGCGCACTGTCTTGACCTTGAGGCCAAGACCGCATGACATCTCATCGCCCAGCTGGAACAGATCAATTCCGCCGGCGAAGATCATCGCAACGATCAGTCCGATCACAATGAAGATGAATGAGAACCCAAGCTGATTCCAGGTAACCCCGGAGAGACCGCCAAGCTGAAAGGACAGCTTATCTGTCACACAGTCCGGATACAGGACAATGAGTGCACTGGATACTGCATTCATCAGACTGGATACTGCAACACCTGCCAGGATCACAGTTGTCTTGGCAGTTCCTGCCTTGATGGAGATCAGATACACCAGCATGGCAGAGAAGATTGCCCCGAGGAATGTCATTGACATGCTCAGGATGGAATTGCGGGTGAACAGCAGTGAAGCAATCAGGGCAAACACCCCGGCACCGGAAGTGACGCCGATCGTGCTGGGCGAAGCCAGTGTATTGTTCAAAGAAGACTGCAGCAGTAGGCCGGCAACAGAAAGCCCGGCACCGCACACAAATGCCGCAAAGGCTCTTGGCATGCGGATCTGAAACAGGATGATGGAAGATCCGGAGGTGCCGTTACCAAACAGGGTATTCCAGGCAGACTGAAAACTCAGTGCCGGACTGCTCCAGAAGATAGAGCAGAACAGTGCCAGCACTGACAGCAGGATGCCAAGTAACAGCAGTTTTTTATGACTCCTGGTAAAGGAGACTGTCGATGTACTCATACGCCTTGTCCCATTGACTGTTCGGTTTATAGCCAAACAGATCTTTCGGAAGAATGATAACATGATCTGATTTCATCGCGGAAAGATCTGACCATGCCGGCTGGCTGGCAAACTGTTCTTCATAGCTGGCCTTTGCCTTTTCTTCACTGCCGGAAGGAATCAGGAAGATATAATCCGGATCTGCGCTGACAATTGCTTCAACAGACAGATCATCCAGTGAGGAGTTGTCATCGGTAATATTCTTCAAGCCGAACGCATTGATGATTTCACTGGCAAAGTAGTCTTCTTTCAGCACTTTGTTTTTGGTGGCGGAAATACGGAGCAGCAGATAAGTCTTGCCGTTCATCTCGTTATCGGAAGGAATGGAGTCCAGTACGTCATTGATTCTGGTCTGTACGTCTGTCACGTTCTCTGTATATTTTTCCGTATCTCCAGTCAGATCCGTGAACTGTTTCATATAGGAACTGTAGTCTTCAAACGAATTGACTTCGACAGTCATACACTTGATGCCGTTATCTTCCAGCTGTGTCTTCAGTTCTACATGAGCCGGAATGTCGGAAGTCATCAATACCAGATCCGGGTCCAGTGCAACAACCTGCTCATAGCTTGGCTGTGTCAGTGTACCGATGGATACCGCATCGCTGTTGAGATCGCTCAGTTCCAGTGCATCTTCTGTCACGCCGCTGAGCGTACCGCCGGAAAGCAGCCACATATCAGCGATGGACTTGGACAGTGCAACCACTGAAGTCGGAGTACTGACAGCCGAGGCAGATGGAGCTGCAGTGGATACTGCAGTGCTGGAGGTACTGCATGCCGTCAGGGCAAAGACACTGATGATGGCAGTGAGTTTCTTGATCAGATTCATAATTTCTATTTTCCTCATTTCCATGAAAAAGCGGAGACCGGGCTTCCGGTATAAGCCGGCATGCCAGGCATCCGCTTGGTAGTTTGAATCAGCCCTGTGAACCAGGTCCTGCTTTCTGATGATCTGCAGGAAGTTTCACATTGAAGTTGGAACGGTATTCCGTCTCCTGCCAGAAGATCTGTTCAGCAACCATGCATTCCGGATTCAGCTTGACACCGTCCAGAATAATTTCCTTGAACTTCTGATAGCCGGCACGGTCAATCAGGTGGCCGCCATGGAGATAGACCGGCTTGTAGTCCAGAGCCCAGGCAGAGAACTTCTGCCAGTTGCCGAGAACGCCAAGCACTACATCTTCACTTGCCCAGTTCAGGAACATCTTACCGGCCCGCGGAGTCTGTCTGCCGGTACGGCCGCCGATGATGACTTTGTAGAACTTCTGGGGATTTCTGGTCCAGGCACCGGTCGGGCATACACGGACGCATTCGCCGCAGCCGACACAGCAGCAGTCATCCTTGATCGGAGTTCCGTTAGGACCCGGTGAGAGCACTCTGGTCGAGGCATGCTTGCACTGACGGACGCAGGCACCGCAGCCAATGCAGCGCTCCGGATGGAAATCAATCTTGGCAGTGCCGATGATGCCGAAGTCACACATGTGTGCTTTGACACAGTCATTCGGGCAGCCGGCGATATTCACCTTGATGTGATAGTGGGACGGGAAGATGATTTTCTCGATTTTCTTTGCGAGATCCTGGGTGTTGATATTGCCGCAGATGCAGTGCACATTGCCGATGCAGGCAGAGATGTTTCTGGCACCGATGGTCGGATAGCCTTCATCTTCATCCCAGTCATGCGGTTCGCCGGCAACTTTGTCCATGTCGACATCGCACTCATCTTCTTCAATGCCCTTGATATACCTGGCAAGATATTTATTGACTGCCGGGATGTCATCATACTTGATGCCCGGGAAGTCCAGGGTCATACGGGTTCCGATATGGAAGTTCCCATCGCCCCATTTTCTGGCGATCTCACTGGCAATATCCAGATATTCAACCGGAATGACAGCACCCGGTACGCGCAGCTGGAGCATGAATTCTCCCGGTACCTTGGACTGGCGATAGCAGTTCAGCTTCAGTTTGGTTACATTGATATCACGATTCATATCTCATCGCCTCCTAGTCTACCAGGTCTCTTGCGACCGTGTAGTTGAATACCGGTCCATCGAGACATACATATGTTTCATCAATCCGGCAGTGTCCGCACTTGCCCACTGCACAGGACATCTTGCGTTCAAACGACATCCAGATATGATCTGCTTCAACGCCGTTCTTCAGCAGTTCCAGACCGGTGAATTTCATCATCGGCGGCGGGCCTACGGTAATTGCAGCATAGTTGCCCTTGAAGTCTTTCCAGGGAATCTCTTTGACAAACTCTGTTACAAGTCCGGTGCGGAATCCCTTCTCGGCATCTGTATCCAGTGCATAGATGGTATGGAACTTCTTTTCCCAGTCTTTCAGGTTCTTCTTGAAGACAACGAAGTCCTTGTTTTTGAAGCCGGCAATCAGGTAGACATCTTTGACTTCTTCCGGATGTGCCGCAAATTCATTCAGCATACTGCGTACCGGAGCAAGTCCGGTGCCGCCGGTAATCAATACAATATTCTTGCCCTTGAACTGGTCAACCGGCCAGCCATGTCCGTACGGACCGCGCAGGAATAACAGATCGCCCGGCTGTTTCTTGAAGATGACGTCAGTCACCTTGCCTACTGAGCGGATCGTGAACTCCAGCCAGCCATCACCCTGGGCGCTGACGGAGATCGGTGCTTCACCGACTCTTGGAATGCTCAGCTGCATGAACTGGCCATGCGCTACTTTGACATCCGTCTTGATGCGGAAGGTCCACTCATGGGCAGACTCTTTGGTGACACTCAGGATTTCACAGCCATACGGCTGAAGAATATTCGTCTCTGTCATCTTATTTCGCCTGCTTCCCTTCTTCTTTTTCAATCCTTGTGATTGCCTTGTTCATCTTGTCCACGGTAGTCGCAATGGAGATGAATTCAGGGCAGCGGTCAATGCAGCGGCCGCAGCCGACACACATGTTTCCTTCATGGAACCGTGCATCATAGTCATGGAACTTGTGCAGCACTTTGTAGCGCATGCGGTCACCGGCACGGCTTCTGATTTCTCTCTGGCCGGCCATCTGGTCAAATCCTGCAACCTGGCAGGAATCTGTGACACGTCTGCGTTCGCCGGCTTCCGTGTTATCGCCATAGACGATATCGCGGGTCGTGAAGCAGGTGCAGGTGCTGCAGGCAACGGTGCAGGCACCGCAGCTGATGCAGCGCTTGTCAAACTCACGCCACATGTCATCCTTCTTGAGCTTGTTCAGGATTTCCTTGTTCTTGATCTTCTTCGGCTTGACGCTGAGTTCGTTTTCTTCAATGAACTTCGGCGTGAAACGGCACTTCTCACTGTCTGCAAAGTAGGAATCAAAGGAAGGATCCTTTACTTCTACTTTGAGACCGCATTCTTCATCCATGCGGATCGCCATTGCATAGTCATCCGTCTTGTTGGTACCCATGGAGACACAGAAGCAGGTATCGCTGCCGCCCGGGCACTCCATCAGTACATACTTCACCTGATCATGAAGACGCTTGTAATACGGGTCATCAAATCCGCCATTGCCGCAGTAGATTCTCGCCTGGACCTTCTGAGCGTTGATATCGCAGGCTCTGCCGAGCAGCAGGATCGGCTTCATGTTCCCCTTGGCTTCGTGGTACTCCTCTTCTGTGAAATAGAAGAGTGTACGGTGAATCGGGCTCATGACTTCCTTTGCCGGGAATGTTGACTTCTCCTTGAATTCAATTTCTTCGACCGTAGAGATCTCATCATACTTGATGATATCCGTGTCTGAATAACGGCCCTGTTTGGGGAAACGTTTCGGTGCAAAGACCCGGTAGGTCTTACGCAGCTCTTTCAGCACCTGATTCGCTTCTTTGCTGGTTAATGTATAGCTCACAGACTATCCTCCTGACAGGTGTCCCTGTTTGAATATGCTAGCAGGTGACCTTCACACCTGTTTCGTACTTTGTGTCGTCGATGATGACGCGTACATCGTAGACGCCCTTGAGCCCAGCCTTGCAGACAAAGGTACGGGTATTGCGCTCATCGCTCTCCAGGAATGTACCGCAGCACATTGCCAGACGCTGGGATGCGGAAGTGCTGATGAAGTAACGGTGAATCTCATCGCCCTGTTCCAGCTGCAGCATGATCATCTGACCCTTCTCAAAGGTGGCCTTGAAGTAGAACATGTCTGCTTCGTCAATCAGTTCAGCCTTGCAGGAATCCGGCAGCAGTTCGCCTTTGGATTCGGCAGGGATTTCCTGATCAAACTCTTTGGTCACACCCATTGCGCCGAGGATTTCTCCTTCGCCAAGATCCAGGTTGATGCCATCTGTATAGAGTTTCAGTTTCTCAGCACGGTAGAAGTTGGAAATGGTCTTCAGTTCCAGCATCTTGACGCCCTGATCGATTTCAACTGTCGTGGAATACTGCATACCGCCGGCAAACTTCTGGAACGGACCGAGATCCTCAGACGGGTTGCCATCTTTGTCAAATGCGATACCGCCGGAATGGATCATGTAATGGCCTTCGTTGTAATACTCAACATTGGAGATATACGGGGAATAGAACTCTGCTCCCCTGTCCTTGCCATACTGCCACACCTGTTCGATCGTCATATCCTTGGTGTTGATGCGGTAGCGGACGCCTCTTGAGAAGGAATCCTTTGCCGGTACGTAGTTTTCCTTGAGCTTGTTTCCATAATGATGATTATCGAAGCACATGACATCGCCGTTCGGGGTGATGACGTTTGCGTGCTGTTCATACTGCCATTCGAAGTTGTTTCCGATTGGCTTGAAGAAGTATTGATCCACCCATTCCCGCGGCCATCCGGTCGGATCGCCGATGATCCAGTTCAGCTTGCCGGAATCATAGTCAATGTTGACCATGACATCCATATGCCGTCCGGACAGGGTGATTGAATTGGTATTTTTATCATACCACACTGCGTTGTTGTGGAACCAGTCATGATCGGACCAGCTGCCGCTTTTGGACATGCCCGGAACCAGGAAATCTGCGTAGTTCCATTCCTTGAGGATATCACCGGTCTTGCGGTCAATCAGGACCAGACGGTCTTCCACTGTCTCACTGCGGAAGTCATCTGTCAAAACCAGCAGGTTGCCATCTTCCATTTCCCATTCATCATGGTGATAGCCGCCCGGCAGTCTGTACTCTTTGTAAATCTTGCCGACTGTGCCGATCTCATAGAGCCCGCTCATGTAATATGGCAGGCCAACCAGACGGTTGGAGCCCATGATCAGGTTGCCGTTCTTCAGACGTTTGATATCGAATACGCATGCGATGTTCATGTGCCATCTTGCATCACCTGCATAGTCATAGCCGACTGCCAGGAATTCGCCGGACGGGGAGACGATGATGATATTGTCTTCCAGATATTCCGGTGTGGTGTTCATGGAAATGATCGGGTTGCCGCCTTCAAAGACATCCGGTACATCAATGGTGACAACGGTGGAATCACCGCGGTATGCACGGATCTCAACCTTGTTGGAGTAATCGCTGTACAGACCGACAACCGGCAGAACATGGGTAGTAGCCGGTTCAAAGGTATGGGAGATGTTGCCCTCCGGCTGATGCTTGCCAAGAACTGTAACGGTAACTGCAACTTTCTCTTCTGTCTTGAAGAGGATGACAGCAGACAGCGGGTTGACCAGATACAGGTTGTACTTCACCAGCGGATGTTCGAGGGTGTAGTTTCCTGCTTCGAGCTCTTTCAGCATTTCCTGTTCTGCCTGGTACTGACGTTTGATCAGATGCTCACTGAATTCATACTTGACTGCCATGATTTCATCTCCTCCTTAGAGATTTTCTTCGATCATCTTCTCGATGACCGGCTTCTGCTGCAGACCTGCCAGGCGCTTCACTTCCTGACCGTCCTTGAGGAGGATCAGTGTCGGATAGCCTTTGACCTCATATTCAGCAGTCAGATCCTTGTTCTTGTCGAAATCAACTTTCAGGATGTTGATCTTGTCGCCGAACTTCTTGTTTACATCTGCAAGTACGAAACCCAGCATCTTGCAGGGACCGCAGGTGGCGGAGAAGAAATCAACCAGTACCAGTCCGTTGTTTACTTCAGCTTTGAATCCTGTTGCGTCTGTTTCTTTCAGCATGTTCTGTTTTCCTCCTTACAGATTCTGTACGTAATGCGCAGCTTCCTGAGCTGCAATGGCGCCGTCCGAGCATGCGGTGATGACCTGTCTCAAGTTCTTCGTCACGCAGTCGCCAGCCCCATAGATTCCTTCTTGATTGGAAGCCATCCGGTCATTGACTTCGATGTAGCCGAACTTGTTCAGGATACCGAGATCCTTGACAAAGCCAGTCACTGGCGTCAGGCCGATATATTCAAATACACCGTCACAGGACACTGTTTTCTCTTCGCCTGTCTTGGTTGATTTGAAGTGCACCCCTGTCAGTTTCTCTTCACCGGTGAAGTCGAGGATATCCTGATACGGGTAAATAGTTACATTCTTGAATTCTTTCAGTTTGTCACAGGCCATTGGATCTGCGGTCAGATCAAACATGGTCACAATCGTCAGACTCTTGACAATGCCAGCCAGGAAGATCGACTCTTCCACTGCACTGTTTCCGCCGCCGATGACAACGACATCTTTGTCGCGGTACTGGGCACCGTCACAGATGGCACACCAGGAGATGCCGTTTGCCTTGAACTGTTCCTCGCCCGTGATGTTGAGGCATCTCGGCGTGGTGCCGGTTGCCACAATCACTGCCCTGCAGGAGTAGGACGCATCCTCTTCCAGACAGTGCACGATCTTCTCAGTGCCGTTATCTTCAATGGAAGTGACCGTCTTGTAGTCAAACGGTACATTCAGTTCCTGGGTGTGTTCAAACATCTTCATGGCAAGCTCTGCACCATTGATGGACCCGACGCCTGTGTAGTTCTGAATGTAATTGGTATTGATGATCTGTCCGCCCGGGGACAGTCTGTCGAGCATGAGCACTTTCATGTCGGCACGTGTGGCATAGATGCTGGCAGTCATGCCGGCAGGACCGGCACCGATGATAATCACATCATAATCTGACATAATCTTACCTCTCTCTACTGTATTGTAAGACAATTCACAAGTTAATCTTTATAGTCTGGGTTAACTTACATCATAAGATTTACAAACGGGATGCCAACGCAGAGAATCAATGCAATTTCAACCACCAGGAAGGTACCGGCATAGCGGTATACATCCGAGCTGGTCAGCCACTCCTTGTTACCGAACATGATTGCCGCAAACAGGGAAGCTGCCGGTGTAACGCAGGCAGACAGCAGAACGAAGAAGATCAGCAGTGTCACAATCGGTGCCGCATCAACTCCGGCACTGGTGCAGTACATCAGCACAACCGGCTGCAGGATCATACCGATCACCAGTGAATTGCACAGGTTGGTCAGAACCACCGCGATCAGCAGCAGGACAATCGTGAATACCAGCGGACTCATGCCGGTGAAGATCGGTGAGAGGATATTGTTCAAAAACACAGTGACACCGGTTGATTCATTGGTCAGCACGTTGCCAAGCAGGATCGCTGCAGTGATGATAAAGTAGGTCGGCCAGGCAAAGTCAGTTGCCATGACTGCCGGAAATTCAAGCACCGGCTTGCCGTCTTTCAAAGGAATTGCCGCAAGCACTGCAACGAAGGTAAATGCCATGCCGAGTGCATTGCTGGAAAGGAAGGACATGCCGGGCAGATCCGGAACCAGGGTCGGCACCAGCATGACGAAGATAAACAGGATGAAGGAGATACCGATAATCTTCTGACGGATATTCATCGGCGGCAGCGGATTCTTCTTGAACTGTTCGACATCAACATGTTTCAGGGGAGTGACATCCGGGCGCAGGACAAACTTGGTGAACAGCACCAGCACAATGAGCATGAACAGCGCCAGTACAAATGTGGTGATGAAGTAGGTGCCATTGCTGATGGTGTAAGTAGCACCGGCATTGGCAGAGATCGTACGGAAGTTGCTGAGCAGTGCCAGTCCGTTATTCATATACGGCGGAACCGGGAAGCCAAGCAGTGAAGCCATGACAATCAGGATCAGCATGATCCGCGGGTACTTGTCTGTCTTCTTGAAGCCGAGGTCTTCGCAGATGCTGTACATGACCGGCCAGAAGAGGAAGATCGGTGCGAATGCATTGACGAATACAGCGATCAGGAAGCAGCCCAGCAGCAGGATGAAGGAGAACAGCCAGGGACGGCCGTTGGAAATCTTGCGGGTAATGAAGAAGCGTCCGATATACAGCGTAATCTTGTTGTGAACCATGGCGCCGACAAAGCACATCATGTAGAACGCCTGTACGACGGTGATGTTGCCAAAGCAGAGTTTCATCACTTCGCTCATTGTTCCATAATCGGAGAATCCGATCATGACAATGGCGAGAAGACTTGGCCACAGTACATCGACAAAGGTCCAGAGATACAGTGTACCCAGGAAGATGCCGATGATCTGCATGCCGATTTCCGTTACCCCGGTCAGATTCAGCGGAAGGAAGCGGAACACAAACATGATTGCGACGCCGATGACAGAGTTGATAATCTTGTTTCTCAATGCCTTATCCGATTTCACAGCAGTCATTTTCTTACCCCTACGTTCTATTGTTAATGTTTTAACAACTGTGAGCACATGATATCCCCGGCCCTGAGTTCCGTAATATAGCCTGCGTTATCTTTTTCACAATAAAAATTGTGGTGTATGATAATTCCATGAAAACTGTTCCGCAGACATTTAAAGAACTTTATAAATACGGCACCCGCCTCGAAGTCAAAAAAGGACAGCTGATCTATGACTCCGAATCCGGCAGTGCCGAACATTTTGCCTTTTTGCTGGACAGCGGTGTCTGTGCCCTCTCCGGCCTGACTGCTGATGGCGAAGAGCAGATCTTTCTCTATTTCAAAGGGCAGCGCACCGTCGGCTTTGCCCAGCTGATGCCGGCTTCCCCGCAGATGACCAGACGGAACCACTGCTTTTCCATCATTGCCAAAACAGACTGCGTTCTCTATCAGATCACTGCTGAGGTATTCCGTGACCTGCTGGACAGCGATCCCTTCTTTACCAAATTCATGCTGAAGGTGCTCGCAGAAAACTACATGGATATTCTGACCCGCTACCGCCAGAACCTTGAAGATCCCACTTCCATCCGGCTGTGCAGACTGCTGATTGAATTTGCCGGCATGCAGAATGGCATGCTGGTAATGCCTTCATTCTTCACCTATGCAGAACTTGCAAGATACCTGGGCACACATCCGGTCACCATTGCCAGAATCATGTCCAAACTGAAAGAAGACGGCTGTATCTCCAAGCACGGAAAAAGCACCATCATCCTGGATCCCAAACGCATCCAGAAGATGATTGACCAGAATACCCCGATTGATTACTGAGCATATAAAAATCCTCTTCTGATATCAGTTGGAAGAGGATTTCATTTGATCGTTACTGCTGATTAAAGCTTGCTGTAGCCGTAGCTGCAGATGACCGCATCCAGCGGTTTTCCTGCTTCGCACATCGGACACTTGTCCGGCTCGGATAATTCAAAGTCAGGCAGATCATCTCTGGTAAATACTGCATTGACCGGATAGCCTTCAATCTCTTCCACAGCACCGAAGACACAGGAAATACCCTGTACCTTGCCGCCATAGGAATTGATGCACTTGATGGACTTGTAGATCGTATGTCCCGACATTGCCGTAGCGAGAATGATCAGGACATTTTTGTCCTTGAACATATGCCGGATGTTGTCTCTGACAACCATCTGACCTTCACGGTCAAACTCCGGAGATACCACATAGAACGTATGATGGCGGTTGTTGGACACGACACCAAGTCCGGTCAGTTCTTCTGCCATGTAGGCGCCGATGACTTCGCATCCATCCAGGCACACAATGGTATCAATTGGTGTGACGGTAGCAGACGCTTCTGCCATGGCCTCCATGTAAGGGCCGCTGAATCTGGAACTGGTATGTGACAGGTTAACCCGGTTCACATATTTTCTGGACATGACCTTGGCAATGGACTGGGCAGCAGACATCCGGTTTTTGACTGTTGTCATGTCAATGTAGTAATTGACATGAAAGCGATCGCTGGAGAAATGACCTTTGGTGACTGAAATATAACAGCCTGGATCTTCTTTCGATACAATCTTGAATGGTTCTTCCATGAGCAGTAGTACTCCTTCTCTTACCTGATCATACCGTTCAGTTCGTTCTGCCGTCAATTAACGTGCGCTATGAATTGATCCTTTATTTTTCTGGATGACGATCAGAATCACTGCCATCAGGATGATCAGTCCTTCCGCAATGAAGAATGCCGGTTTATAGGAACCGGTGAAATCATACAGATAGCCTACAGCCGGCAGTGCCAGGGCATTGGTGAAGCCGCCGGCAAACTGAATGATCGGATAATACTTTGCATAGTTTTCCCGTCCGAAGTTCGCCTTGGTCAAGGTGACCAGGGAAATCGTGGACAGCACATAGATAAACCCATACAGCATGGAGCCCAGTTTCAGGGTAAGTGAACTGCCGCCCTGCAAAACCAGTGCCATGCCTGCAAAGCTCAGCGCAAGACAGGTCAGGCCGGTGAATACAGAACCGATCTTCTTCTCCAGCTGACCGCCGATAATCTTTCCGATAATATTGAAGGCCATATTGAATGACAGCAGCAGCGCACCAACTGCCGCAGTGAAGCCAAGTGATTCTGCATAGCCGGGAAAGTGCTGCGGCAATGACGTACAGATGTTGGACGCAATGGAAATTACAAAAATGGAAAGAAAGGCAAAGGAGCCGAAGCGGATCTTTTTCTGACTGCTCTTAGCAGATTCTGTCTCCGTCCTGCCTTCTTCTGCCCCATATGCCACACAGCCGCAGTTTGCCGGATTCATGGTATAGGGATAAAGAATTGCCGGAAGACTCAGCACAATGATGGCAACACCCATGACGTTGAAACCGGTCTGCCAGCCCCACTGCTCATTGACCAGGTTCAGAAGGTAAGAGCCAATCGACCCCACCAGACCAGAAGCCCCGAACACAAAACTTGTCGCAAGACCGAGGTTCTTGGCAAACCACTGATTCAGAATCATGGTGATCAGTACCAGGCCGAGAAATGCACAGCCAACTCCGCGCAGTGCACCGCAGGCAATCAGCTGCCATGCCTGGGTAGACCTTGCCAGCAGGAAGGTTGCGCCGGAGGTCAGTACCAGTCCAGCCGTCAGGATTTTCTTGAAATTATGTTCATTGACAAACTTTGGAATAAACAGTGCCAGGATATTTGTCACACTCATGGCCGCCATTGTGTGCATGGCAACCGTGCCTCTCAGGATCCCGGTGCTTTCTGATACCGGTGCATAGAATACTCCGATGGTATTCTGGCAGATGCCGATCGATACCCCGCAAAGACAGCACATGACTGCCACAATCGTCCAGTGTTTACGATACATATGATTCTTTCCCCTTTTTATACAGCAGAAAGATCATATCACCCAAAAAATGTAAACTGTTCAGTAAACCCTGCAACGCGCGTACAATTAGATCAGAGAAATGAGGTACTACATGCGGATCAGTATCCTGACCATCTTCCCGGAACAGTTTGACAGTTTTCTCAACGCCCCGATTATCAAGCGCGGGATGGAACGAAACCTGATTGACCTGGAAGTGATTGATATCAAAGACTACGCTGAAGGAAGCTTCCGGCATATTGATGATTCTCCCTATGGCGGCGGGGCAGGTATGATCCTGCGCTGTGAGCCGGTCATGAACGCATGGAACAGTGTCAAAGATCCAGGCAGTCATACCATCCTGACTTCTCCGCAGGGAAAGCCCTATACCGAAGCACGTGCCCATGAACTGTGCAGTGAGGATCATCTGATCTTTCTGTGCGGACACTACGAGGGAATGGATGCCCGGATTGAAGAACTGGCAGATGAAGAAATCTCTGTCGGAGATTATATCCTGACCGGCGGAGAACTGCCTGCCATGACCATCATCGACTCCATTGCCAGACTGCTTGGAACAATCCGTTCTGCCAGCACTGAAGAAGAATCCTTTGAACAGGGGCTGCTGGAATACCCGCAGTATACAAGACCTGCCAGCTATGATGGCAAAGATGTTCCTGCCGTGCTGCTGTCTGGCCATGATGAAAATATCCGCAGATGGCGGCTGAAGGAATCACTGCGCAGAACACTGGAAAAACGGCCTGATCTGCTGAACTGCCATGACTTCACAGAAGAGGAATTCCAGCTGCTGGAAGAGATCCGGAAAGAGCGTCAATAGCCCCTCAGCTGTGATACAATGATTCTGCTCATTCGTGGGGTTGTAGCTCAGTTGGGAGAGCGCATGGTTCGCAATCATGAGGTCACGGGTTCGATCCCCGTTAGCTCCACCACAGTTCAAAAGAGATGCCGGCTGGCATCTCTTTCTTTGGATTCTGATTAAACGTTCAGTTCAGACTTCATACCGACATCCTGAGGATTGGCATCCAGAATCGGTTTAATGACTTCAGACAGGAATTCTTCAACCTGCTGGGGAGCACGGCCGGTAAAGTCTTCCGGCTTCAGTTCGCTTTCAATTTCTTCTCTGGTCAGCCCGAATGCCGGATCATTCTCGATTCTGGCAATCATATCGTTGGGCTTGCCTTCCTGCTTGACGACTGCAGCTGCCGCAATGGCATGCTCTCTGAGACGCTCATGCAGTTCCTGACGGTCGCCGCCTTTTTTGACAGCTTTCATCATGATGTTCTCACTGGCCATGAATGGCAGTTCTGCCATGACACGGCTGTGAATCACCTTCGGATATACAACCAGTCCGTCTGATACATTCAGCAGGATATTGAGAATGGCATCCGCTGCCAGAAATCCTTCTGCCATGGCAATTCGCTTGTTTGCAGAATCATCCAGTGTCCGCTCAAACCACTGAGTGCCGGCAGTCATTGCCGGGTTCAGTACATCAACCATGAGGTAACGGCTGAGTGCGCAGATACGCTCGCATCTCATTGGATTTCTCTTGTATGGCATTGCCGAAGAACCGATCTGGTTCTTTTCAAACGGCTCTTCCATTTCCTTGAAGTTGGCAAGCAGTCTGATATCAGTAGCCATCTTCATGGCACTCTGGCCAAGACCTGCAATTGCTGAAAGCACATTGTAGTCAACCTTGCGGCTGTAAGTCTGTCCGCATACCGGGACGGCCTGTTTGAATCCCATCTGGGCACAGACATCCTGTTCAACTGCCTTGACTTTGGAGGCATCGCCATTGAACAGTTCCATGAAGCTTGCCTGGGTGCCGGTGGTGCCCTTGACGCCTCTCAGCATCAGTTCTTCTTCCTGGTGCTTCAGTTCATTCAGATCCATGTAGAACTCATTCATCCAGAGCGTGGCGCGCTTGCCAACAGTGGTCAGCTGAGCCGGCTGGCAATGCGTATATGCAAGACACGGCAGATCTTTGTATTCTTCTGCAAACTTGGACAGATTGGCCAGTACGCCGATCAGCTTCTGTTCAATCAGCTGAAGTCCTTCTTTCATGATGATGATATCGGTGTTGTCTCCGACATAGCAGCTCGTTGCGCCAAGATGGATGATTCCCTTGGCTTTCGGACACTGCAGGCCATAGGCATACACATGGCTCATGACATCATGGCGTACCAGTTTTTCCCTGGCAATGGCATCTTCGTAGTTGATGTCATCCTTGTGTGCTTCCAGTTCGGCAATCTGTTCATCTGTGATTTCAAGGCCCTGTTTCTGCTCGGCTTTTGCCAGGGCAATCCAGAGTTTTCTCCACGTTCTGAACTTGTTGTCTTCGGAATAGATATACTGCATCTCGTCCGATGCGTAGCGGGTGCTGAATGGTGAAATATAACGGTCATGTGATGCCATACTGTTGTCCTCCTGTCTGATCGAGATTACTTTCTGAAGAAATTGACGCCGTTGTCAAACAGCGGCTGAATATGATCCACCGGAACATTCTTGTACAGCATGTCGCCGGAGCGTTCTGTATGTCCCATCTTGCCGAGAATTCTTCCGTCAAGTGAAGTAATCCCTTCAATCGCCATGATACTGCCGTTCGGGTTGTAGCTCTGATCCATGGTTGGTTTGCCGGCAAGGTCAATGTACTGCGTTGCGACCTGACCGTTTTCAATCAGTTTGGCAAGCAGTGCTTCCTCACAGACAAAGCGTCCTTCGCCATGGCTGATCGGCATCATGTGATGATCATTCACCTGACAGCCGGAAAGCCATGGAGACTTGTTGGATGCGATACGGGTATGTACCAGCATGCTCTGATGGCGGCCGATGATGTTGTAGGTCAATGTCGGATCATCTTTGGAAATCGTGCGGATCTCGCCATACGGAACCAGTCCGAGTTTGATCAGTGCCTGGAAACCGTTGCAGATACCAAGCATCAATCCATCACGTTCATTCATCAGACGGTCCACAGCATCTTTGACTTCCGGTGAGCGGAAGAATGCCGAGATGAACTTGGCACTTCCATCCGGTTCATCACCGCCGGAGAAGCCGCCCGGTAACATGATCATATTTGCCGCATCAATTTCCCTGACCAGCGCTTCGCAGCTTCTGGATACATCTTCCGGTGTCAGGTTGCGCAGCACAAGAATGTGCGGATCAGCACCGGCCCTGCGGAATGCCTTGGCGGAATCATACTCACAGTTGGTGCCCGGGAATACTGGAATGATGACCCGCGGTGTTTCAACATGCACAGAAGAATGCAGCACTTCATGTGATTCATAAGAGATCGGATCAACTTCCGGTCCTTTTTTGCGGTACGGGAATACCGGTTCAAGCTTCGCTTCCCAGGATTCCTGCAGTTCTGCGAGTGAGAGGTCCTCACCGCATGCATGCAGAACAAATTCATCAGTGGTATGACCGATCAGTCTGCCGGCTTCTGCATCCTGCAGCTCCAGGATGATGGTGCCATAGGATTCTTCCAGAAGATCTGCTGCAGTGACATCCGCTTCAAGCTTGAGACCGATGCGGTTGCCTACACACATCTTGAACAGTTCGCCAGCCAGTCCGCCGAATCCGGAGGTGGCTGCTGCACGGATCTTTCCTTCGCGGTTGAGATGCTCAACGATATCGTAGTTTCTCAGAAGACTCCCGGCAGTCGGCATGCCGTGATCATATTCCGGCTTCAGGATCACGATCGTGCTATCGGCCTGTTTGAATTCCGGGCTCAGAACATCTTTGGTGGTTCCGACTGCAGTCGCAAAACTGACCAGGGTCGGCGGAACATCGAGTCCTTCAAAACTGCCGGACATGGAATCCTTGCCGCCGATGGCACCGATGCCAAGACCCATCTGGGCATCCAGTGCACCAAGCAGTGCGCTCAGCGGTTTGCCCCAGCGTTCCGGCTGTTCTCCAAGATGCTCAAAGTATTCCTGGAATGTCAGATACATGTCTTCATGTTTGAACCCTGCGCAGACCAGCTTGGTGACTGATTCTGCAACAGCAGTATATGCACCGCGGTAAGGATCAGCCGCAGTCAGATATGGATTGAATCCCCATGCCATACCGGAACAGGTGGTGGTTTCACCATCTACCGGAAGCTTGGCAGCCATTGCCATGGACGGGGTCAGCTGATACTTTCCGCCATATGGCATCAATACCGTTGCCGCACCGATTGTGCTGTCGAAGCGTTCGCCAAGTCCCTTTTCACTTGCCACATTGAGGTTGGAAACCAGTGACATCATCTGTTCTTTCAGACTGTTTCCAGCCCACTGCGGCTGATAGATGGTGCCGGAGGTCACATGGGCATCAGCGTGTCTTGATGCACCGTTGGAACTGAGGAACTCCCGTGACAGATTGACGATCTCTTTGCCGTTCCAGCGTTCAATCATCCGCTTCGGTCCGGTTACTTCAGCGACGATGGTCGCTTCAAGATTTTCTTCTTCAGAAAGCGCAATGAACTGCTCTGCATCTTCTTTTGCTACAGCGACAGCCATGCGTTCCTGTGATTCACTGATGGCCAGTTCTGTACCATCAAGACCTTCGTATTTTCTGGTCACCTTGTTGAGGTCAATGTTCAGGCCATCTGCCAGCTCACCAATCGCAACCGACACACCGCCGGCTCCGAAGTCATTGCAGCGCTTGATCATACGGCAGGCATCTTCACGGCGGAAGAGTCTCTGCAGTTTGCGTTCGATCGGCGCATTGCCCTTCTGGACTTCTGCACCGCAGGATTCAAGGCTGGTCAGCTTGTGGGCCTTGCTGGATCCGGTTGCCCCGCCGATGCCGTCTCTTCCGGTACGGCCGCCCAGCAGGATGATGACATCGCCCGGCTGCGGCTCTTCACGGCGGACATGGCTTGCCGGTGTCGCACCGACAACCGCACCGATCTCCATGCGCTTTGCCGCATAGCCTGGATGATAGAGTTCATTGACCTGACCGGTCGCAAGACCGATCTGGTTGCCATAAGAGGAATAGCCTGCTGCAGCAGTGGTAACGAGTTTGCGCTGCGGCAGTTTGCCCGGCATGGTTTCAGATACCGGCTTCAGCGGATCAGCTGCACCGGTGACACGCATTGCCTGATAGACATAGCTTCGTCCGGACAGCGGATCGCGGATTGCGCCACCGATGCAGGTTGCTGCACCGCCGAACGGTTCGATCTCCGTCGGATGATTATGAGTTTCATTCTTGAAGAGGAACAGCCAGTCTTCCGGCTTGCCGTCAACGTCGCACTTGATCTTGACGGTGCAGGCATTGATCTCTTCACTTTCATCCAGGTGCTTCAGGATACCGCGCTGCTTCAGTGCCTTGGCACCGATGGTCGCAAGATCCATCAGGGTCTGCGGTTTGGCATCACGGCCGGTTTCTTTGCGCAGCGCCTGATAGCGCTCAAATGCCTGCTGCACCACTGCATCATCGATTGTGACATCCTTCAGAATCGTACCGAAGGTGGTATGGCGGCAGTGATCGCTCCAGTAAGTATCGATCAGACGGATTTCAGTGATCGTCGGATCGCGGTGTTCGCTCTTGAAATAATCCTGGCAGAACACGATATCCGCATGATCCATGGCCAGGCCCTTCTCATTGCGGAATTCTTCCAGTGCTTCTTCACTCAGTGCAGTAAAGCCAGTCAGTGTTTCCACTTCGGTCGGTACGGCAAACTTCATCTTCAGCGTACTGACGGTTTCCAGGGACGCTTCCCTTGCCTCAACCGGGTTGATGACATACTTCTTGACTGCTTCATATTCAGGCTCTGACAGTGTGCCGTTAATCAGATAGACTTTCGCACTGCGTACATCCGGGCGTTCTTTCTGTGAGAGCAGCTGAATGCACTCAGAAGCGGAATCTGCACGCTGATCAAACTGACCAGGCAGATACTCTACAGCAAACACATGATCGGCAGCCGGCAGCTGCTGGTAGATCTCATCGACCGGCGGCTCACTGAATACCGTTGAGACTGCCTGATGAAAGAGATCCTCGCTGATATCTTCCACATCATAGCGGTTGATCAGGCGCAGGGTATTGATTCCTTTGATGCCCAGCAGTTCCTGCAGTTCTTTTTTCAGTGCTTCCGCTTCAACATCAAAGCCGGGTTTCTTTTCCACATAGATCCGATAGACCATTGCCTTATCCCTCTTTCTTTCTGTTCAGTTCTGCAATTGCACGCGCACCGATATCGCTGCGTCTGAACATCTTCTCAAATGAAATCTGCTCACTTGCTTCATAGGCAGTCTGCAGTGCATCCATCAGTGTATTGCCAGTTGCAGTGACACCAAGCACTCTGCCGCCGGAAGTAACCAGTGTTCCGTCTGCTTCAATTTTTGTGCCGGCATGATATACCGTTACATGATCATCAGCTTCAATCTGGCCATTCACCAGACCGCTGATCGGCTTGCCCTTTTCATAGGACAGCGGATATCCGCCAGAGGCGAGAATCACGCAGGCGGCGGCACCGTCTGAGAAGCGTACTTCAGTGTCATCCAGCGTTCCATCCGTGGTAGCCTTCATGATCGTATAGAGATCCGATTCAAGCAGCGGCAGTACAACCTGGGTCTCCGGATCGCCGAAGCGGCAGTTATACTCAATCACTTTCGGGCCGTCTTTGGTAAGCATCAGTCCGAAGTACAGACAGCCTTTAAACGGGCATCCTTCTTTGGCCATGGCATCCACTGTCGGCTGGAAGATTTCCTTCCTGCAGCGTTCTGCAATCTCGGCTGTATAGAACGGATTGGGTGCGATGGTTCCCATACCGCCGGTATTCAATCCCTGATCATGATCCAGGGCACGCTTGTGGTCCATGCTGGAGACCATCGGTTTGACGGTCTTGCCATCACAGAATGACAGCACACTGACTTCCGGTCCTTCCAGGAATTCTTCTACAACCACTTCATTGCCGGAAGCGCCGAACTTCTTGTCCAGCATCAGTTCTTTGACTGCCTCTTCCGCTTCCTGTTCACTGCCGCAGATCAGTACGCCTTTGCCAAGCGCCAGACCGTCTGCCTTGATGACAGTGGGATAGGTATTCTTTGTCCGGATATAATCCATGACTTTGGCTGGATCATCGAATACCGCATAGTCGGCAGTCGGGATCCCGTACTTCTTCATCAGGGATTTGCTGAAGACCTTGCTGGCTTCAATGCGTGCTGCAGCAGCGTCTGGCCCAAAGGACGGAATGCCAATTTTGGCCAGGGCATCTACCATGCCAAGGGCCAGCGGATCATCCTGGGCAACCACTGCATAGTCAAAGTGCTGTTCTTCTGCAAACTCCACCATGGCTTTGACATCTGTCGCCTTGATATTGACACACGCTGCGTCATAGCTGATGCCGCCATTTCCCGGACAGCAGGTAATATCACTGCACAGCGGATTCTTCTTCAGTGCTTTGATGATGGCATGTTCACGGCCGCCGCCGCCGATCACCAGTATCTTCATAGGATATAATCCCCCTTCTTCAAACGTGTACAGGGGCAGTGCCCTGTTTCAGGTACTGTCCCTGCTTGAATTATGATGGAATGATCAGTGGTGGAACAGACGGATGCCGCAGAATGCCATGACAATACCGTACTTGTCACAGGTTTCAATGACCTGATCATCACGGATGGAACCGCCCGGTTCCACAATGGCAGTCACGCCGCTGCGGTGTGCACGCTCAATATTGTCGCCGAATGGGAAGAAGGCATCAGAGCCCAGTGCCACACCGGTTACCTGGCTCAGCCATGCTTTCTTTTCTTCTGCAGTTAACGGAGCCGGCTGTGCCTTGAAGGTATTCTGCCAGACATCGTTGCCGATCGCATCTTCCGGGGTATCGCCAAGATAGACATCAATGGCATTGTCACGGTCCGGACGTTTGATATCATCACGGAACGGCAGGTTCAGTACTTTCGGCATATGGCGCAGCTGCCAGTGATCTGCTTTTTCTCCGGCAAGACGTGTGCAGTGGATCCGGCTCTGCTGGCCAGCCCCGACACCGATGGTCTGACCATCCTGTACATAGCAGACACTGTTGGACTGGGTATACTTCAGCACGATCAGGCTCATGACAAGATCCTGTTTCTGCTGTTCGCTGAGAGTCTTGTTGGCAGTCACGATATTCTGAAGCATGGTGGTCTCGTTGATCTCAAGATCCTGGCGGCCCTGTTCAAAGGTGACTCCGTAAACCGTACGGCGTTCAATCGGATCCGGTACATACTCCGGGTCAATCTGGACAACATTGTAGCCGCCCTTCTTCTTTGCCTTCAGAATCTCCAGGGCATCCGCATCATAGCCCGGGGCAATGACACCGTCAGAGACTTCTTTCTTGATCAGCAGTGCAGTGGAACGGTCGCATACATCTGAAAGTGCAATCCAGTCGCCAAAGGAAGACATGCGGTCAGCGCCGCGTGCTCTTGCATAGGCACATGCCAGCGGGGACAGTTCCATCTCTGAATCCAGATGATACATCTGTCTCAGTGTCTCATCCAGCGGATTGCCGACTGCTGCACCGGCCGGGGAAACATGCTTGAAACTGGCAGCGGACGGTTTGCCCAGTGCCTTCTTCAGATCCCTGACCAGCTGATAGCTGTTGAACGCATCCAGAAAGTTGATATAGCCCGGACGTCCGTTGAGAATCGTAACCGGAAGTTCAGATCCGTCTGCCATGAAAATCCTGGCCGGCTTCTGATTTGGATTGGTGCCGTACTTCAGTTGAAATTCGTTCATCGTCAATCATTCCTCCGTCTTCTGATACTTGTTGATGATCACATCTTCAAAGCTGCCATCACTCAGTGTAATTGCCCTGACAAACAGGCTGACTTTGTTATCTTCATTCAATGCCTTGAACAGTTCTGCAGCGTAGGCATGCGGATCACTTTCATTGACTGCGACCTTGATCGGTTCACCGGCAAAGCTTGGAATCGGACTGCCGTTTTTCTCATAGGTGGTAATCAGGTGGCCTTCTCCAATCAGCGGCTCCGGATAGTCAAATGTCTGCTGTTCCATGCTGGCTTCGTTCAGCTCATTGCTCTTGAGGATGCCGAGCTTGTAAGAGCCGGTATGCATATCCACAACACCGGAGATCCGCGGCGTGTAGTTCGGTGCATCATCTTCAAAGCGTCTTCCAGACAGTGCTGCTTCAAAGGCATAGCCCGGGAAGCGGTTCTCTTCAATATACTCATAGATCGTATCAGTCTGATTGCCGTTGGTGACAATCGTCGTGTCATTGATCGTACGCACTGCATTGTAGATAATCAGATGCGGATCTTCCATCTTGGAAGGATCTGCAGCGACGGTGCGGATTCCGCTGCCGTCTTCCAGTGTTTCAAACACCCGGTTGCGGCTGTTGGCACTGCGGCCCATGATCCAGTAGGCGATCATTGCCTTTGTTCCGTCTGAAGAAAGTCCGATGCAGATACCGCGTCCTGGATACTCATTGCCTGAGAGATACTTGAACAGATTCTTCTTCATGTCTTCCCTTCCTCACACTTCCCCATTGCACACCATGGCAATGGCTTTCGGCAGAAGCACCCATTCCGCTTCTGTCATAATCCGTTTCTGCAGTGTTTCCGGTGTATCGTCAGCGTGTACTTCCACTGCCTTCTGCAGCAGGATCGGTCCGCCGTCACACTCTTCATTTACAAAGTGCACGGTTGCCCCGCTCACTTTGACACCGCGCTTCAATGCGGCCTCATGCACTCTCAGCCCATAGTAGCCAGGTCCGCAGAAACTCGGGATCAGACTTGGATGGACATTCAGGATGCGGTTTGGATAAGCCTGGATGACCTTGGGGCCAAGCACGGAAAGAAATCCTGCCAGTACCACCAGATCAATCTCATGTGACTTCAGTACAGCGATCAGTGCTTCATCAAAGGACACGCTGTCACTGTAGTCTTTTCTTCTGACCACTGCAGTCTCGACATGAAACTGCTCTGCCCGCTTCAGTGCGTAGATATCAGGCTTGCTGGCAACGACCAGTGTCACCTTCCCGTTGGGATTCTCCCCGCGGGCCTCACTGTCGAGAATTGCCTGCAGATTGGTGCCGCCGCCGGATACCAGTACGGCAATCTTCATCATCGAAGATCAACTCCTTCGCCTTCGCCGATCACGCCGAGACGGTAAGCATCCTGGCCGTTCTGTTTCAGTATCGCAATGGTGTTGTCTGCGTCTTCTGCTGCGACTGTCATGATCATTCCGACACCCATATTATAGGTATTAAACATGTCACGTTCCGGAATATTTCCGGTTTCTGCAATCAGATTGAACAGTGCCGGGGTTCTGACATCTTTCTTTTCAATAACTGCACTGCAGCCCTTCTTCAGACTGCGCGGGATATTCTCGAAGAAGCCGCCGCCGGTAATGTGGGATACACCCTTCACCTTGATTTCTTTCATGACTGCCAGAACCGGCTTGACATAGATGACCGTCGGAGCCAGCAGTGCTTCACCCAGCGTGCAGCCGAGTTCATCATGATATTCTTTCAATACTTCCGGATGATTCTCCAGATCAAATACCCGGCGTACCAGGGAGAAGCCGTTGGAATGCACACCGGAAGAAGGCAGGGCAATGATCACATCGCCTTTCTGCATGGAACTGTTATCCAGGATCTTGCTCTTATCAACTGCACCGACGGTAAAGCCAGCCAGATCATATTCATCCTCCGGATAGAAGCCCGGCATTTCGGCAGTCTCACCGCCGACCAGTGCGCAGTCTGCCTGTACGCAGCCTCCTGCGACGCCTTTGACAAGATCTGCAATCCGTTCCGGTACATTCTTGCCGCAGGCAATATAATCCAGGAAGAACAGCGGCTTTGCGCCTGCACAGATGACGTCATTGACGCACATCGCAACACAGTCAATGCCGACCGTATCATGACGGTCCATGAAGTGGGCAATGCGCAGCTTGGTGCCGACACCGTCTGTTCCCGAGATCAGTACCGGATGCGGCATATCCGTGCAGTCCAGTTCAAAGAGACCGCCGAATCCGCCCAGTCCGCCGATACAGTGTTCATTCATGGTGCGGTTTACATACTGCTTCATCAATTCCACTGCTTTGTAGCCGGCGGTGATATCAACACCTGCTGCGGCATAGCTTGCTGAATAGCTCTTTTCCATCTTTCGTGGCCTCCTCTTTTCCTGCTCAGTCTTTTCCGGTCTGCTGTTCGCTCAGCGGCCGGTCATATACAATGTCCATCGTTTCCTTCGGCGGATCAACCGGATAATGTCCGGTGAAGCAGCCGGTGCAGTATTGGCACTTGCTATTGGGGCAGAGCTGCTGCACATGTTCCACACTCAGATAACCCAGGGAATCTGCCCCCAGGATCTCGTTGATTTCTTCCACACTGTGGCCGGTTGCGACCAGCAGTTTCTCATCCGGAATATCCGTTCCGAAATAGCAGGGATGGCCAAACGGCGGTGCAGATACCCGGAAGTGCACTTCCGTAGCTCCGGCCTCACGTAAGAGGTCAATGATTCTTGCACTGGTAGTGCCGCGGACAATGGAGTCATCAATCAATACAACCCGCTTGCCTTCCACTGTGGAACGGATCACGTTCAGTTTGATCCGGACACTGCTTTCACGCTGCGCCTGACTGCCCTGGATAAAGGTACGGCCGACATACTTGTTCTTGATGAAGCCGTGTCCGTAGGGAATGCCGCTTTCAATCGCATAGCCGAGTGCCGCATCCAGTCCGGAATCCGGAACGCCGATGACGACATCCGCATCAACCGGATGTTCCTTGGCAAGGAATGCGCCTGCTCTCAAACGTGCTTCATGGACACTGGTTCCGTCAATGACAGAATCAGGTCTTGCAAAGTAGACATACTCAAAGACGCACATGGTGTGCGGTGCAGTATTGCAGTGGGTACGGATGCTGCGCAGACCATTCGCATCTGCCGCAACAATCTCGCCCGGTTCCACATCTCTTACAAATTCAGCACCGACGGCATCCAGGGCACAGGACTCAGACGCAAATACCCAGCCATTGCCCTCTTTCAGTTTGCCGATGCATAACGGTCTGAAGCCGTTTGGATCACGCACGGCAATCAACTTGGTGTTGGTCATGATGACAAGACTGTAGGCACCCTTGATGATGTCCATCGTCTTGCATACAGCTGTTTCAATATCCGGAGAGGTCAGACGGTACTGGGTCAGAAGATAGCCGATGACTTCGGTATCAGAAGTGCCATGAAAGATGGAACCTTTCATTTCCAGTTTGTGTCTCAGTTCCGGTGCGTTGGTCAGATTGCCATTATGGGCAAGTGCCATGGCGCCTTTGCAGTGATGCAGGATCATCGGCTGCGCGTTGGAACGGGTGCGTCTGCCGCTGGTCGCATAACGGACATGGCCGGTTGCCATACGGGCACCCTGCGGAAGATCTTCCAGTACCCTTGGAGTAAATACTTCAGAGACCAGACCGAGATCACGGTATCCATTCAGCACGCCATCCACATTCAGGGCAATGCCGCAGGATTCCTGTCCGCGGTGCTGCAGTGCATAGAGTGCACTGTATACCGCACTGACCATATCTGTCGTGCCGGTTGAATCACAGATGCCGAAGACGCCGCATTCTTCATGCAGGGCTGAATCAAGTTCTGTCACATCACGCATGCCGGAATAACCCTCCCTTTATCATCAAGTTACTTCAGTACTCTGGTAATGATTATTTCAGAAGACGCTTCATGACTTCCTGGTAGGCATCTGCTTCTCCGCCCATGTTGCGGCGGAACAGGTCCTTGTCCAGATGTGCTCCGGTTGTGGCATCCCAGAAGCGGCAGGTATCCGGGCTGATTTCATCGGCCAGGATGATGGTGCCGTCTGACAGTCTGCCAAACTCCAGTTTGAAGTCGATCAGGCGGATATTGGCATCGAGCATGATGCCCTTGAGAATCTCGTTGATCTTGAATGCGTAGTTGGTGATGGTATCAATTTCTTCCTGGGTTGCAAGTTCGAGCGCCAGTGCATAGTAATGATTGATGAACGGATCATGCAGTGCATCATCCTTATAGCTGAATTCCAGGATCGGGGTCTTGAAGACTTTGCCTTCCGGTACGCCCATGCGCAGGGAGAAATGACCTGCTGCAACGTTGCGGATAATGACTTCCAGCGGAACGATGGATACTTTCTTGACCAGCGTATCGCGGTCATTCAGTTCTTCTACATAGTGAGTCGGAATTCCTTCCTTCTCCAGTTTCTGCATCAGGGCATTGGAGAGCTTGTTGTTGACAACTCCCTTGCCGCGGATAGTGCCCTTCTTTTCACCGTCACCTGCGGTTGCGTCATCCTTGTAATGAACCATGACGATTTCAGGATCACTGGTAGCGAATACTTTTTTGGCTTTGCCTTCATACAGCTGTTCTTTGATTTCGACGTTCATCTTCTTACACTCTCCCTTTTGTTTTATATCAGAACTCTTCAGAGTTCGGTTGCTTCCAGACTGACTGCCTGATCCTTTTTGGCGATTGCTTCTGCGGTATCCTTGCGGAACTGAATCAGTTTTTCTGACAGTTCTACGTTGCCCAGTGCAAGAATGGAAATTGCCAGATATGCCGCATTCTTGGCACCGTTGATGGCAACGGTTGCGACTGGATAGCCAGATGGCATCTGGACTGTTGCCAGCAGTGCGTCAAGTCCATCGCATGCCCCGCCCTTCATGGGAATGCCGATGACCGGCAGGATGCTGTTTGCCGCAAATGCTCCGGCAAGATGCGCTGCCATGCCGGCTGCACAGATAATGACGCCATAGCCATTCTTCTGTGCGTCCTTTGCAAATGCTGCTGCGGCTTCCGGTGTACGGTGAGCGGAAATCACATGTGCCTCAAATGGAACATTGAACTGTTTCAGTACGGTACAGGCCCCCTTGACGGTTGGCCAGTCGCTGTCGGAACCCATAATCACTGCAACTTTTTTGATTTCACTCATCGTCCTTGTCCTTTCAAACGAAAAAAAGCGCAGTGCCCTGAAGGTACCGCGCCTATTGTGCAGATACTCTGCTCCCCTGAAGAGGTGCAGCAAATCCGTCCATGCAAATTAGAGACGCCAAATGGTCTGTTTGATACAAAGCGTTCACCAGTCATCATTGGTCTTTGCATGGCATTAGTCTATAGCCCTGCAAGGTAAAAAACAAGCAGTAAACAAATGAAAATATGCTGTAAGCAATGAAACATTGTTGAATGCTTCACGAGGCGAACGATGTATCCGCTTTCGGGCTGATTATCTTGGCCCGTGACCGCCGCCGGGACCGCCCATTCCGCCACGTCCCCGACCGCCATTGCCAGGGCCGCCCATTCTTCCGCCACCCATGTTGCGTCCGCCGCCGCGGGGCATTCCCATGCCGGGACCCGGACCGAAGCCCGGTGTTCTCATCGGCGGTACATAGTGAGGTCTTGGCCGTGAGAAGATCGGAATGAATATCGGCAGGATCCGTTCCGTCGGACGTACCGGCGTGTCATTGATCGTATAGCCGTCCGGCTGGAAGTAGCGCACATTGCCAGCCGGATCATAGACCGCAATCCGCATGTTGTAGCTGGCCAGCAGTTTGGCAGTCTCAATGGCATTCTCTTCCGGAATATCGTTATAGAGATACGCCGGCAGTGACTTCAGAATGGAAGTCGCATCACTCGGGGTGAGATTCAGTGCATTCTCCAGACTATGCAGGCATTGAACTCACTTCCTGCATAGTCTACCAGCACGACATCCCACGCCTGCTGGGCTGAGGATGATACGGTAGTGGATACTTCATTCGCTGTCTGATTCAGTGGGTAGCCGCAGTGCGGGCAGGATACTGCCTGGTCGGAAATACTTGCGCCGCATTCAGGGCATTTGATCATAGCCATACATTTACGCTCCTTCTTCTGTTCTATCTCTCTGCCAGAAAAAGACCTGTTTGATTACTTGTGATACGGTTCGTGGTGCATGATTCTGAACGACCGGTATACCTGTTCCAATACCATGATCCTGCACAGCTGGTGCGGGAAGGTATTGTCTGAGAGTTTCCAGCGGAAGTCTGCCCGCTGGATCAGTTCCCTGCTCAATCCAAGGGAACCGCCGATGACGAAGTCGATACGGCTGTGTCCATGCAGCTGCAGATCCTGGATCTTTTCTGAAAGACCTACAGAATCACAGGGCTCACCAGCCAGGTCCAGCAGGATGACATACTCCTGCGGCTTGATTGACTTGAGCAGACGCTCGCCTTCCAGTTTCTTCACTGCTTCATTTTCTGCAGCAGAGTTGGACTCCGGTGCTTTTTCATCACTGACTTCTGTCAGTTCAATCTTGTCATAGCCAGAAATCCGTTTGGTATATTCCCTGATGCCTTCCATCATCCACTTCTCGCGGGCTTTGCCGCAGGCAATGACGCGGATCATTCCAGGGTCACACTGACAGACTGTGACGTACCGCCGCGGATCAGGGTTACATTGACCAAGTCACCCGGTATGTGGCTGTACAGCACACTCATCAGGACTTTTTCATCTTCAACCGGTACGTCATCAATTTCCGTAATGATATCGCCGACGGCAATGCCGCTGATTGATGCCGGTGAATTCTCCTGCACCTGCTCGATATAGACACCGGTTGTCTGATCCAGCATGATATTCAATGCATTCTTCTGATAGGTTTCCATCTCTGAAACATTGGTTCCGGAAACACCCAGGTATCCGCGGGTGACTGTTCCGGTACTCTTCAGCTGCTCAGCAACTTTCTTTGCCTCGTTGGCGGAGACTGCATAAGCCATGCCGCTATTGCCGGCTGCACTGGAGAGACTGGAAGACAGGACGCCGACCAGTTCACCGGACAGGTTGACAATCGGGCCGCCGGTATTGGACTGGTTGATGGATACATCGCTCTCCATGACACTGACAATCCAGGAGCTGCCGGCTTCAGCAGACTCCCTCAGCAGATGGCCAGAGGAAGAGACAACACCGAAGCTGACGGTGCCGGCTCCGGAATCTGCGCGTCTGCCGCCGATCGCAATGACATATTCACCTTCCTGAACGGAATCAGAATCCGTAAAGGTAATCGGGGTGACATCAAAGGATGGGTTGGTCTTCAGCAGGGCAAGATCCGTGTCATCATCACTGCCGGCAATGCCTGCCTGCAGTTCAACACTGTTGTCAAAGCGGACCGTAACGGTATCCGCATCAGCGAGCACTTTTGCATTGGTGAGAATGTCTGTTTCGGAGGAATCCGAAGAGTAGACAACACCGGACATGGAACGCAGCACTTCGCCATTGGAATAAGCAGTGACTGTCACAATCTTTGACTGTGCTGCAGCCGCTGTCTTGGTGATATCCGTGGTATAGCCATTGACCGTATTATTGACAATGACTGAACCGGCAGTGCCGGAAGGCACGGCGTTATCTGCCGATGATGCGGCTGTCTGCTTAAGACTGTTCAGGCTGTACGTCAGATAGATGCACCATGCAAGGAGTACTGCTGCAGCTGCCCAGATCCACTTTTTCATTAAAAGCACCGCCTTTCAATACTTCATACTGCCCGGCTGCACTGATCACAAGGTCCGGATTGAGATGCCCGGCATGTTTCTTCAGTGCTTCAAGCGCTGTGTTCAGTGCCTGTTCACGGGTATTGGCTTCCTGACTGATATGAGCCAGGATCACGCGTTTGGTCTTTTCCGTTACAATCTGCTCCAGCACCGCTGCAGCATCTTCGTTGCACAGGTGCCCGGAGTCAGAAGCGATCCGCATCTTAAGAAACTGCGGTCTGGATGTTTCCATCAGCATTCCCACATCGTGGTTGCTTTCCAGGATGATGTAGTCTGCCCCTTTCAACAGCGGCAGGTATTTGTCCTTGAGATAGCCGGTATCGGTAATATAGACCAGTTTCTCCTGCCAGGTCTCAAGAATATAGCCGACGGTATTCGGCGCATCATGTGATAATGCCAGCGGCGTTACCGTGACATGCTGGATCTGGAACTTCTGTTCCGGGATCACCGGAATGGTTTTGATGTCTTTCAGTTCGACCGGTGAGTAGATCTCATGGTCTTTGAACTGTTTGATCTGGCCGACATGGTCGGTATGGTTATGGGTGATCAGCACCGCATCCAGATCTTCCGGTCTGAGCTGCAGCTGTTCAAAGCATTGCTGCAGATATGCTTTTGTTGTGCCGCAGTCGATCATCAGGAACAGCGACTCTTCCTGGAAGAGGAAACAGTTTCCCTTTGATCCGCTGGCCAACAGCGCAAACTTCATCATCCGTCGTGCCCCGTACAGTCAAGGAAGCCATCGCATGGATCATGCCGTTCCCCGTTGTACATGATAAAGAAGTGCGTATGCGGTCCGGTTGCTGCGCCGGTCATACCAAGCTGACCGATGACGTCACCCTTTTCCACCACGGTACCAACCGCCAGCGGACTTGGTACATTCATATGTCCGTAGTAGGTTTCATATCCGTTGTTATGATTGATGATGACATAGTTGCCGTTGACGCTGTTGTAGGAGTTGACTTCAATCGTGCCGTTATCTGCGGCATAGATATTGCCGTAGTGATCATAGGAGTTCTGTACGTCGATTGCGCGGTGGCCGTAATAGCAGCCCCAGCGGCAGGTAATGACCGGGTTGTCCACCGGCCAGCGGAACGTACCGGTACCGACACTTGGCAGCACCATCGTACCGACCTTGATCACCGCATTCACCGGCTGCAGGGTATCCACACTGGATTCCAGGGAACCGGTTCTCAGTACACCATTGATCCACTTCTCGGTATACAGTGCATTGCGTGATCCGTTGACACCGGCTGTGGTCTGTTCCGAGGTACCTTCCCGCAGTGAACTGTCTTCTTCATACACCGTTTCGTAGTCAATGGATTCCTTCTTCATAGTCTCACGGTTGACGACAACATCAATCGGCGAATTGAAGTAGGTGACACACAGCTGCTCGCCCTCACTCAGTACCTGATCGGTACTGGAGATCTTATCTTTGTTGATGTTCATGACCTGGGTCGCTGAAAGACCGTTGTTCTTGGCGCCGACACCGGCAACGGTATCGTACTTCTCAACGGTATAGTAACTCTTCTCAGTATTGTCACCATACTCCAGATACTCAAGCACCTGGTTCTGGGTGGTTTTGATTTCCGAAGGAGATGCGTACGCTTCCTTGGTTGTAATGGTCTGGTCAATGGAAATACCGACCGCTCTTGATCCATAGGTCTTCAGCTCTGCGGTCTGCTGGCCGGAGCTCAACGTTGCCAGTTCATCTGCGTCAATGAACAGTTTCAGATACTCCTGCATGGCATCTTCGTAGATCTGTTCATTCTGTACATAGATCTCCGCATAGACACCATTGGAGTCAGAGAACTCCACGCCGGTTGCCTTGACCGTAAACAATTCGTTGTCCGTCAGATACTGAAACAGCTGACTGTCGATATCTTCATATGTGAAGTAGCTCTGCTCACTTGCCACATAGACATCCTTGCCGAGCTGGCAGGAAGAGTTTGGAAAATCATTCTTATAGTAAGTGTTATAGGTATCTTTCAGAAAGTCTGTCAGTTTGGACTTGTCGGTCAGTACACCGACCAGCTGACCGTTGGAATAAAGCTTGTTGATCTCGTGCGGTGTGCTCTCCACTCTGGTGACATTCTGTTCCAGGATACCCGATACCGTGTCCGTCACTTCGGCATGTGCGGATGCGGTAACCTGCTTTAAAAGAACCGGCAGTCCGAATACAACTGCTGCACTTGCCAGAAAACATGCAATGACACTCAGTATCTTTTTCATCAATGAATGAATCCTTTCTACTGCCCGTTGGCCGGTCCGTTGGAACGGTCAATGTCCATGATTGCGTTGGTCGCTGCTTCAAAGGCAACGCTGATCCTGCGGGTGGCACCATTACGGTGCTTGGCAATATTGATTTCAATTTCTTCCGTGCCGCTGGCATCCGCTGCCGCCTTGGCTTCTTCGTTATAGTAGGAGTCACGGTACAGCATCATGACAATATCGGCATCCTGCTCGATGGCTCCGGATTCACGCAGGTCAGACAGCATCGGCTTTTTGGAATCACGCGATTCAACAGAACGGCTCAGCTGGGAAAGTGCCATGACCGGTACCTTCAGTTCTCTCGCCAGTGCCTTCAGGCTTCTTGAAATATCAGATACTTCCTGCTGGCGGTTATAGTCGCCATGGCCGCTTCCGCTGCCGCTGATCAGCTGGATATAGTCGATTACGATCAGTGCAATGCCGTTGTGCTGCTGCTGAAGCCGGCGGCACTTGGAGAAGATCTCCGGCACTTTGGTGCCCGGGGTATCATCAATATAGATATTCAGTGTCTTCATGATGTTGGCAGTCTCATTGACCTTGTTCCACTCATCTGAAGTCAGATAGCCGGTTTTCAGTTTGTCGCCAGGCACCCGGCTGCGGGCTGACAGCAGTCTCATTGCCAGCTGTTCGGCGCTCATTTCCAGCGAGAAGATGGCAACTGCCTGATCTGGCTGATATCTTGCGGCATTCAGTGCCAGGTTCAATGAAACCGCAGTCTTTCCCATGGAAGGACGGGCTGCCAGGATAATCAGGTCACCGCGCTGAAAGCCGTGGGTCGTATGATCCAGCTGTTCATAGCCGGTCTTGATCCCCGTAACGTCTGATTTGTTGTCTGCCATCTTGCGGATGTTGTCGACAACGTTGGTCATCAATTCTGCCGGATCACGGAATTCACTGGTCCGCCGGTTTCTGGAAATATCCGTTACTGCTTTCTCTGCACCATCCAGGTATTCATTGATATCCGGCTGTCCATCATATCCTTCTTCAACAATCGTCTGGGCTGCTTCAATGAGCTTCCGCATGATTGCCTTGTCATGGATGATCTGTACATAGTTGCGGGTATTGGCACTGGTGACAGAAGCGTCAGTCAGCCGTGTCAGATAATCATATCCGCCAACCAGTTCCAGCTGATTGGTATCCTTGAGTCTTGTCGAGACAGTCGTAATATCAATCGGAGTTCCCTCATGGTACAGCGAAGAAATCGCACTGTAGACCCGCCGGTTGACATCAATGAAAAAGTCCTCTTCCGACAGGCCCTCTTCCAGTGCAGCTCTTGCCGCATTGGGATAGACCATGATCGTTCCGAGTAATGAAGCCTCCGCCTCCGGTGCTGATGGCAATGTACGGGCCGGCATGAGTTACTTTGAGTCGCTCCCGACGACGTGGCAGTTCACACTGCCGATAACTCCTTTATAGAGTTCCACTCTGACCTTGGTATAGCCAAGTCCGGAGATCGGATAGGTATCAACAAACTTGCGCTTGTCTACCTTGATGCCATTCTTGGCCAGCTGTTCCACAATCTGCTTGGTGGATACAGAACCGAATACCCGTTCTCCCTTGGAGTTGACCTGGAAAGTCAGAGTCAGCTTCTCCAGTTGCTTTGCAAGATCTTCCGCTTCGCTGCGCTTTTTGGCATCGAGTGCTTTTTCTTCCTGTTTCTGTTCTTCGAGAATCTCACGGGACTTTTCTGTAGACGGAACTGCCAGTCCTCTTGCGATCAGGAAGTTTCTGGCATAGCCGTCAGCTACATCCTTGATCTCACCGCGTTTGCCCAGTTTCTTTACATCACTTGTCAGTATTACTTTCATCTGCTTCAGCCTCCTTAAAGTATGTTTCTATCGTCTTCTGCAGTTCTTTCTGCAGTGTATCAATGTTGCAGTGCGGCCGCTGCATGGCTGCTGCAGTCATGTGTCCGCCGCCTTTCATCTGTTCCATGATGACCTGTACATTCACCTTGCCGTTGGAGCGGGCACTGATAGCAGTCTCATCATCCGTATCGTCTGCGATGACAAACGCAGCTTCAACCTGCTGGATCTCCAGGATCTCATCGGCAATCTGCGACATAATGGATCTCGACAGCACCTTGTCCTTGACCGGACAGATGACAATGCCCTTGCCGATATTGCGGCAGTCAGCCATGGCAGATGCCTTGGTATTGAACTCCTCATAGGAGTCCTTCAGATATTCATCAACCAGCAGCGGATCAGCACCGAGTTTTCTCAGGGCACTTGCCGCATCATAGGTTCTGGATCCCGTACGGGTACGGAACCGGTTGGTATCAATTGTCATGCCTGCAAGCATGATCGTTGCGTCAATCTCACTGACATCCAGACTGTTGGATACATACGGGAACAGTTCGGTGATCAGCTCACTGGCACTGGATGCACCGGCTTCGATATAAACCAGCACCGGCTTGACGCCCATCTCTGCCGTACGGCGGTGATGATCGATGATGGCAATCTTCTTCGCACTCTCCAGCACCTTGGAGCCGTTGGACTGTTTCAGCGAATGGTGGTCAACCATGATCACCAGTGTCTTATCCTGAAGCTGGTTCAGTGCTTCGCTTTCTGTCACAAAGGAGATCTCCTGATTCAACTCTGCCTGGTTGGCAGTCAGTGCCCCTTTCAGTTTCTCTTCAATTCCGCCGGTCTTGGCAATGATGACTGCCGGCTTATGCAGTGTTTCAGCAATGCGGGCCATACCGATGGCAGAGCCCATGCAGTCAAAGTCCATCTCACGGTGTCCGCAGATGATGACATTGGAACTGCGGGAAATGAGTTCACGGAATGTATGTGCCATGACACGCACCCTGACACGGCTGCGCTTCTCGGTCGCTTCAGTGGAACCGCCGAAATAGATGACATCTTCACCGGACTTCTGCACGGCAACCTGATCGCCGCCGCGTGACTGGGCAAGATCCATCAGTTTGGCAACTGTATCATCCAGTTCGGAATAATGCTCATTGCCCCTTGCAAAGGCCATGGACAGGGTAATGGATACTTCCTGTTTCTGGGCTGCCTTGCGGACCGTGTTCAATACCGAGAAATGATCTGAGGAAATATCACTGAAGATCTTCTCATTCAATACCAGGAAGTAGCGGTAGTTATTCAGGCGCTTGCAGAGAATGCCATGATCCTTGCAGTATTCCGTCAGCGGTGAGCGCACTGCCACATTGATGGCAGAGACAACTGCTTCATCTTCATACTGTGTGCTCTCTTCATAGTTATCCAGGGAAGCCATGCCGAATACCGGCCGTTCTTCTTCATAGGAAGTACGGTAACGGAACAGGTCTGTCACATCGCGGAAGAAGAGCACCTGTTCATCTTCCTTGCGGGAGATTTCATATCTGCGGTCATCCAGCTGTACAGTGACACGGTCTGTATCGCCATTCAGAAGCGGCTCCGCTTCCGGCAGCCAGACGAGGATCTTTCTGCCTACCCGGTTGATACCGCGCTGATCAAACAGGTCACTCATCCAGGTGATGATATGCTCATCATCATAGAAGACCATGCCGACTTCGCCGAACAGGTACGCATCCTTGGCCGCATCGCCGAGGATGTCCTTGACGCCGGTCGTTGCATTCTCTGACAGCGCATCAAAGCGGTCAAAGCAGAAATACAGGGCGGCTGACTCAATAATCAGGATGACGGTGGCTGACATGATGCCTTTATCAAGGCCCGTTCTGAAAATGACAAGGAGTGCGGCCTGCACTACCACTGCCAGTATCATCCAGCGTTTCAGACTAGCCATTTTTTGCTGCATTGGGATCTCCTTCAAGCATCTTCTGATGCATGTCTGTCGTTACATAGAGAAAACCGAATATTGCCGTTGGCAGTGCTGCCAGTAACATAACCAGAAATGCAACGATGCCAATCCATTTCCGGCTCTTCGGGTGCATGACAATTCCGGTAACCATAAAACCAATCACGCCCATCACGACAAGATAGAAGAAACCGGCAATGCCGAGGCACTGCATGACGTTCTGGGCAATGGAATTGCTCAGCGGCCGGTAGATCGAATAGTAATAGGCAACCAGCCCGGCAATGCCGACGTAGCCAAGCCACTTGGCCGGGAAGTAATTCTGAATCGGGGCAGCCGGTTCAACGTGCATGTGCAGGCGCTTGAACATCAGCCTTGCAATCAGATGGGTAACAAGTCCTTCCAGCACACCGGACAGGATTGCCGAGATGACAATGATGTTGGTGATAAAAGAAGAAATATCAATTCCCGCCGCAAGCGTGGTGCCGGTCTGCGACATTGCCTGATTCAGGATATCGGTATACTCCGAGACTTCAGCTGACAGGTTATAGCCAAACAGCGATGCCAGCAGGACTGTGCTTACAATGTTGACAACGGCACCGATGATCATGGACAGCACAACCAGCCGGTGCTGATCCCAGTTGTCATGGACACCTGCTCCGTATACCAGACCCAGGAATGATTCTGATGCGACATAGAAGATGGTCTGCGGTGTGCTGACAATCAGCGACAGCAGGATCATTGCGGTAAGTACCATCCAGGATGGCTTCCATCCGTACTTGGTTGAAAAGAATACCATCGGAAGCGGAAAGAGAAAGAGCAGATAATCTGCCAGGATGCCGCCGAACTGACGGTCAACTAACAGCAGCACTCCGACGATGGCGCACATCATTGCCCCATCTGTAATTTGTCTGACGTTTTTGTTCATTACCCTCCAAATGCCATGAATAAAATGGCCTTCCGGTTGCAGAATATTATAACATAGCAGGTTTGATGCTGCATTGCACGGCACCTGCACGTTCATCGAATTTTCAGAAATGAAAAAAAGCACTTCCTCATCACAAGGAAATGCTTGTTTGCTTGATTACTCTCCGACGTAAGGCAGAAGAGCCATCTGACGGGCACGCTTGATCGCAACTGCCAGCACACGCTGGTACTTTGCCTTGGTGCCTGTGACGCGGCGTGGAATGATCTTTCCATTGGCGCCAACGAATTTCTTCAGAAGTTCTACATCCTTATAGTCAATATAAGTGATGTGGTTCTTGGTGAAGTAGCAGACCTTACGGGTGCTCATTCTCTGTTTTCTATAGGCCATGAACTTTCTCCTTTTCCTTAGAAAGGCAGGTCATCGCTCGAGATATCGAGGCTTGGACCTGTATTGAAGTCGTTGCTGCCGGCATTCTGGGAAGAAGAACTTCCGCCAAACGGATCGGCAGACGGTGCATCATTGTCATTCGGTACCGGCAGCATATTATCCGCACGGGACTGTGACTGTGAACGGGATTCCAGCAGTGAGACATTATCGCATACGATTTCTGTCACATATACTTTCTTTCCGTCTTTGTCGTTGTAGTTTCTGGTCTGGATACGTCCCTCAACACCGACCATGGCACCTTTACGGGCATAAGAGCCGAGGAAATCGGCACTCTGTCTCCAGGCAACACAATTGATGAAATCGGCAGTAGGCTGATTGCTCTGGCCCTGTTCCTGCTGATTGTGAGATGAAAAACGGCGGTCACAGGCAACTGTGAAAGATGCGACGGACAGACCGCTCTGGGTCTTTCTTACTTCAACATCCTTGGTCAGTCTGCCAACCAGTACAACGCGGTTGATCATTTCTTTGCCTCCTGAACCGGAGCTTCGTCACGGGTGATCATGTGACGGACAACGCTGGCGTTGATCCGCATCAGACGGTCAAATTCCTTAACGCATGCATCGTCTGCTGCAAAGTTTACTACTACGTAGTAACCCTTGGTCATATCATCAATACGGTAGGCGAAATCGCGCATGCCCCATTCGTTTGTCTTGGTGATCTTTCCACCCTGATCGGTGATGATCTTTCCGAGACTCTCGATGAGCGCAGCACGTTTTCCTTCTTCTACGTTCGCGTTGATGATGTACATGACTTCATACTTCTTCATTCTGTACACCTCCTTCTGGTCTAACGGCCATTTCTGGCAAGGAGCAGAGTTCTCTCTACTCGCATGGGGTATTGTAACAGTTAAAAAGGTGCTTGGCAACCAGTTTATTTGAACATTGGCATCTCAGGAAGACCAAGAAAAAAGATTTAAATTTCATCGAAACTTCCTTTTTCACTACTTTTCTCACCGAAAGTCCCTTAATTCGACAGTGATCTATGATTACCTGTGAAGTGGTGCTGCTTGTAGTGAGAGGAGGCTGTAAATATGAGCA
>JAKVJO010000007.1 GCA_022486935.1 Solobacterium sp.
TAGAACCGATCGTCTCTGCAAAGTAACTTCCACTCCAGAGTTCTCCCCTGAACAGTACATTGCGAAGCTCAGGATATTCCTTCAAAAGCAGTCTTCCTGATATTCCCTTCAGATACTTCACAATGGCTGTGACGGATATTGTCGGCGGAGCAGAGATAAAGCAATGGATATGATCCTCTTCACCGACTTTTGCCTGTACAACTGTAAAGCCTTTCTCTTTGCCTACCATGTCCAGGATCTCATAGAGACGATCGACTATGGCTCCAGTAAGTACCTTGCGGCGATACTTTACACACCAGACGATATGGTAATTGATGTTATAAACACAGGTTCGTGCGTGTACGTATTGTTTACTCATAACTCGGTATATTTCCTACTGCATATAGTATATCATAGATAAATATTATATCAATACATAAAACCACGATTGCAAAATACAGATAGTCAGGATAGATGGCCTGTAGGTCTCACTCTCATCTCGGATACAAGTAACCGAGACTTCCCGTTCGTGCTATTAACGATATCACGAAACGTGCATAAACACGCATCAATGATGATTGTTGATGCAAACAACCTCTTTTACACTGTGAATGAAGCCAGAGAAGAACTGGCAAAGGAGGTTACAGATCATTATGAAACTGCAGATTGCCCTCGATACCGCAGATATGGAGAAAACACTGAACATGGTGGATCAGATCAGCGATGTGATTGACATCGTTGAAATCGGTACACCGATCATCATGAAGTACGGCGTGGAGCCGGTACAGAGAATCAAGCAGAAGTACCCGCAGCTGACCGTCCTGGCAGATACCAAGATCGCTGATGCCGGCGGCTATGAGTGTGAAGAAGTATGCAAGAGCGGTGCAGACATCATTACCGTACTGGCCATCAGTGATGATGGAACGATCAAAGGTGTCTCTGACATGGCTCACCGCTATGGAAGACGCTGTATGGCAGATCTGCTCAGTGTCACTGATATTACAGCCCGTGCCAAACAGCTGGAAGCACTTGGCGTTGATGTGATCTGTGTCCATACCGGTGTAGACATGCAGGCCCATGGCCGCACACCGCTGAAGGACCTCAGCGAACTGGTACAGGCAGTGGATCCAGCCATGACGGCCGTTGCCGGCGGAATCTCCCTTGAGACACTTCCGCAGTACGCATCACTTCACCCGGGCATCATCATTTCCGGCGGCGCATTATCCAAAGCACCGGATCTGCGTGAAGCAGTCATCACCATGGAAAACGAAATCAGAAAGGAAGGCAACTGAAGATGAGCTATACAGAAGATGCGAACACGGTCGCAATAGAACTGAAGACAGCACTGAGCTGTGTTTCGGAAGAAGCAGCGCAGCAGTTTGTCACACTGGTTGACTCCGCCGATGAGGTATATGTAAACGGAGCCGGACGCAGCGGCTATATGGCCAGGGCATTTGCCATGCGGCTGATGCACATGGGCATGAAGAGCTACGTGGTCGGTGATACCGTAACCCCCAACATCAAAGCGGGCGATGTACTGGTGGTATGTTCCGGATCCGGTGAAACAAAGAGTCTTGTGTGCAATGCAGAAAAAGCTAAGAGCCTCGGCGCAAAGATTGCCCTGGTCACCATCAACCCCAACAGCACAATCGGAAGACTCGCAGATGCGATTGTGGAAATCCCTGCACCTTCCCCGAAGTCTGCCAAAGCAGGACAGATCCATTCCATCCAGCCGGAGGGCTCCCTGTTTGAACAGTCACTGCTGATCTACCTGGATCTCTCTGTCATCCAGTTGATGAAGCGCCATGGCCAGACCACCGAAACCATGTTCGGACGTCACGCCAATCTGGAGTAATCCCATGGAACCGCTGATCATTGAACCGATCCGGATCTCTTATCTCTGGGGATATGAAGACTGGTGTATCTCCGCCCACCAGCGGGCAGACTGCCTGATCCAAAACGGCCCTTATAAGGGAATGCACCTCAGCAAGCTGTGGCAGAATCACCGGGAACTGTTCGGCAATATGCCGGGTGAGGTATTCCCGCTGCTCATCAAACTGATTGATACTGATCTGGATGTCAGTATCCAGGTCCACCCGGATGATGCCTATGCCAGTGCCCATGAACATGGCGCCCTTGGCAAGAGTGAATGCTGGTACATCCTGAATCTTCGCAAAGGCACTGATACTGCAATCATCGGCAATCGTGCCACAGATATGAAGCAGGCAGAAGAACTGATCGCTGCCCAGAACTGGACTGCCTTTCTGAATGAAGTACCGATTCATGCCGGCAGCTTCCTGCAGATCAACCCCGGTACGATCCATGCCGTACATGGCGGAACCCGCTTCCTGGAAACCCAGCAGAACTCAGATATCACTTATCGACTGTATGACTACAACCGTCTTCAAAACGGCAAGCCAAGACAGCTCCATACTACCCAGGCCATTGCCTGCATGAATGTACCGGATCATCTGGATACTGATCAGCCTGCTGAAATTGAAACTGCTTATGGATCAATCACACATCTGGTCCAGTGTCCCCGCTACACTGCAGAAAAGATCGTGATCCATCATCCCGGCACCATGGAATTCAATCATCTGTTTGAGACAGTCAGTGTGCTGTCAGGCTCCGGCATGATCGGTGATATCCCGGTTCATGAAAACACGTTTATCATCCTGCCGCATGATCTGCCTGCTGCAACATGGAGCGGTGACTTCACTGCCATCGTTTCCTGGCCGCCGGATCAGCAGCGTTAGAAAAAAGCACTGTCAGCTGAAGATTCAAGTTCTTCCAGTCTGACAGTGTTTTATGATTTGTGGACGTTCATCAGTGCTTCGCGTCTTGCTAGAGAGCGCTTCAGCCAGCCGCCCTGCAGATAATAGACCAAAAACAGGATTGAAGTGATGATCCATGATACCGGATAGCAGAACAGCGCATCATAGACAGATGCACACGGATACAGCACAATCCAGGCAATCCGGAATGCACCGATCCCGGCTGCGGTAATGCAGGTTGGAATCACGGAGTCGCCGCAGGCACGGATACCGCTGGACAGGATCTCGACCAGACAGAATGTGACCCAGAACGGGCAGATGAAGTGCAGGATCCCCATGCCGATTTCAATAACAGCAGTATCCGGGGTAAACAGACGGAAGATATAAGGTCCAAGCAGCCAGCAGGCAGTACTGATCAGAGCCGAGCCAACCACATAAATGAGAATGCCATGCTTAACGCCTTTCTTGACGCGTTTCACATTGCCTGCCCCGAAGTTCTGGCCGGCAAAGGTCATGAATGCCTGCCCCAGTGCACCGGACGCATTCCAGAATGTCGCATCAATCTTTCCGAACGCAGTATATGCGGCGACCGTACTGGTACCGAAGCTGTTGACACTGGCCTGCACAAACAGGTTGGCAACACTGTACAGTGCTGACTGGATGCCGGAAGGAAGACCAATCACCACAATCTGTTTCAGAATCACCGGGTCAAAGGAAAATTCACGCAGCTGGTATTCATAGCAGTCATCCGTGTGGGATAGCAGCCTCAATGTCAAAAAACAGCTTGCCATCTGGGAGACTACTGTAGCGGCAGCCGCTCCGACAATCCCGAACTTGCATACCGCAACCAGGACAATATCCAGAACGATGTTGGTGATACAGGACACAATCAAAAAATACAGCGGACGCTTGGAATCACCGATGGCCCGAAGAACGCCAGCCCCGGTGTTGTAGATCATCGTCGGTACCAGGCCAATCAGATACACTCTGAGATAGATCAGGGAATCCGCAAAGATCTCATCCGGCACATTCAACAGGCGCAGCAGCTGCGGTGACACCAGGAATGCAATGACCGTCAGGATCGAGCCCAGCACAATGGCCAGCCACATTCCTGAGGCGACGGTCTTCTTCACCATGGCCCGGTTATTGTTGCCATAGAACTGTGCTACCACAACGGTCGCTCCGGAAGACAGGCCAATCATGAACCCCGTCAAAAGATTCAGGAAAGTGCCGGTAGAGCCGCCGACTGCGGCCAGTGCATTGGTGCCGACAAAGTTGCCCACCACCATCGCATCGACGGTGTTATACAGCTGCTGGAACAGTGTTCCAAACAGGATCGGGAAGAAGAACAGCAACAGTTCTTTGCCGATCGGTCCCGTTAACATTGTGTTTTCCCGACGTTTCATCAGTGTTCTTCCTCCCTTCTTCTTTGAGCAGATAGAGGAAAGTATATCACTTATCTGAAGGGCAGATATAAAAACATCTTCCTTTCAGAAGATGCTATCAATCAATCATGCATGAATGAATCAGACATTCAGGATGGAGCGCTCTACTTCAAAGGCCACACCGTCTTCTTCATTGCTCAATGTGATGCGGTCAGCCGCATCCTTGATCACATCCATGGCGTTGGCCATTGCCGCAAACGGGAAGCACCTGGCACTGGAAAGATCATTCTCCCCATCACCGATGACCAGCACTTCATTGTGCTCAATGCCCATGATCTTGCATACCTGGATAATGCCGGCCGCCTTGTTTACCCCATGTGCTGCAACATCGATCACATGCGGTGCCACCAGATAGCAGTCTGCCATGATTCCAAGGTGTTTCCGCAGTTCTGCCAGTTCTTCTCTGGTCTGTTCCTCATTGCCTGCCGCAAAGAAGACAATCTTATCCAGATTCTCTGTCGCATTGCCTTTTTCATCTGTGAACTCTGCCCGCCGTTCTGTCATGGCTGGCATGTATTGCCTCCCCTTCAGGGAGCCATGGCATTCAATCGCATGATCCAGGGCAAAGCCGGCTGCGATCGAACACGCTTCCCGGGAAATCTTCGGCCCGGTCATCAGGTGTTCGTTCTGATAATCGCAGATCTGCTGACCGTTGTTGGCAATCAGAAAGCCACCGTGTGCCTTCAGTTCCAGGCAGGAGACAATCCGCTCTGCGTATGGCACTTCCCGGCCTGAGCCGATCGCAATCCGCAGTCCTTTTTCATTCTGTGCTTTCAGCAGCACTTCTGTATTGCGCTGGCTGATTTCTTTATGATCATTCAATAAGGTGCCATCCAGATCCAGCACCAGAAGTCTGACACTCATTCAGTATTTCCTCGCTTCAACCCGAACATCATAACATCTCATTTTTCCCAAATCGGGAAATCACACAAAGTTCAGACAGTTCACCAAAACTGTCAAACAGCAGAAATGCCTTGTAATCATACTTTATTGACGCTCATTCCACCGATTTATGTTACATTATGGGTATGAAGCAGTCTGTGGGAGAACAGCGCCGGGGATTTACCTTGGCCGAATTATTGATTGTGGTTGCGATCATCGGGATACTGGTTGCCGTATCTGTCCCCATTTTTTCTGCGCAGACCACAAAAGCCAAAGCATCCACGGACATGGCAAATGTACGCAGTGCCAAAGCTGCCGCATCTGCAGAATATATGAGTGATCCGGACAGTTATACACTGCCGGCAGTTTTCTACTATGACGCAGACAGCGGAACAGTCACCACAGATGAGGCGGTATCCAGTCACTACAAGGGCTATGGGAAATCCACGGTCAAAGTGGATAATGCCAACGGCATTCCCAACAATGACGGCACAGCAAACATTGTCTCTATTACAGTGAACAAAGACGGTACCTATCTTGCCAAGTGGACTGACCCCAAGGCCGGCACTGCCATCATCGGAACCGGCAGCGTACAGACCGAAGTCAACACCAGCAATGTGGTGCAGTACACCACCGGAGATACCATCTACTCCATTCCGGAAAAGACAATCACGAAAGTCGGCGGTTCATATTATATTGTGACTGCAGACTGGTCTTCCACTTCCGGCAGCACGGTTACCTCTGATTATCAAACCTGGTTCAATGAAAATATGCTTGGCAAAATCAATTATGCGATCAAGATTGATACATCAGTGCTGTACAGTTCTTCCAGCAAACCATCCGGCAATTACTTCAAATCCGGCATGCTGTACCAGAACGATCAGGGCACTGTATATGCCGTCTACTATAATGGCTACAAGACTCCCGACGCTTTCAACAGTCCGGTGTTCGGGTCTGTGAACTGAACTCACTTGAACAGTGAAATCTGTGCCTGAAAGAACTTGTAAATTCCCTTGCCGGTACGCTTGGCTTCATAGAGTGCTGCATCTGCACACTGGTAGAGTACATTCACATCTCTGCCTGCCTGCTTTGTCGTAACTGCACCAAGACTGAGTGACAGTAATGGGCCTTCATCAACGACCACACTGCCATTCAGTTTTTCAAATACCCGGCGAATAATCTCTTCCGGATTTTTATCATAGCGGAAGAACCACACAAATTCATCGCCGCCAAGTCTTCCGACGATGTCATCCTTGCGGATATAGTGTCTCAGCAGCATGGCCAGTTCCATGAGGTAAACATCGCCGATCGCATGGCCCATCTGATCATTGATGGACTTGAAGTCATCAAAGTCCATGATACAGAAACAGTAGTTATCTTCCGTATAGACATTGAGATGCTGCTCAATGATGGTCTGTGTATTGTGCCGATTTCTCAGTTTGGTCAATGGATCGTAGGTAGCTTCCTGTTCCAGCTGGGAGATTCTCTGGTATTCATTCTGCACGTTCATGATCACACCGACCATGCCGAGAAATTCATGTCTGCCGTCTTCTGAGTAGATCGGCCCGGCAATGATCCGGTTCCATTCATCAATGCCCTTGAAGTGCAGTTTCACATCATAGCGGATCCGCTCATTCTCGCCTCTGAGTGCCTTTACCCGCTGCAGGATGCTCTTGAGGTCTTTGGCAGAGATGATATCCAGCAGGATCTCATTATCCAGTACATCTTTGACAAGTGCCGGCAGGCCGAACTTGTTGATGGTATGTTCAGAGAAGTTGATCTCTTCCGGATCAGCCTGATATTCAAATACACAGTCATGGGAAAGAGACGCGTAGAAATTCTGCCGCTTCTCAATCAGTTCATTATGGGCAGGATGATGCCCTTCTGATCTGACCCTTGCCTTTACGTTCCGGTCTACCGCAGAATGCAGTGTCTTTTCATACTCATTGATCTTCGGCGTTGAGCGCAGTTCTTCCGAGCATTCTTTCAGGCATTCCAAAAGTTCCGGATTAAATGCCCCGCAGTCTCCCCGCAGGATCATCTGGATCGCTTCATCATGGTTATATGCCTTGCGGTATGGTCTTGTCTCAGTCAGTGTTGCATAGACTCCGGCAATGGAAGCTGCCTGGGCACTGATCGGAATATCATATCCCTTCAGTCCGGCTGGATAGCCAGAGCCATCCCAGCGTTCATGGTGGTATCTTGCAATTTCAATTGCCGTATCCATGATCTTGTCATTGAAGGAGTTTCTCGCTTCTTCCAGAATCCTTGCGCCGGCTTCCGGATGCGTCTTGATAATTTCATATTCTTCCGGTGTCAGTTTGCCCGGCTCACTCAAGATCTCTTCCGGGATTGTCACATAGCCGATATTCTGCAGGATGGCACTCAATGAGATATGCTCAATCGTATTGTCATCCAGATAACTGTAAACAGAAGAACGCTTACGTAAATGCTCCAGCAGTATCTTGATGCATACACCGGAGTTCAGCGGATAAAGATCATCACCCTGCCAGCCTTTGAACTCCACAGCTTCAGACAGCACCATGGCAAACAGTCTGCTCCGGTTCTCATTCTGGTAGATCTCTTTGGAGATCCGTTCTGTCACTGCCGTCTTGTATTCTGCGTCTTCCAGCACACGCTGCAGGATCGCAGCCAGTTGACTCTGCTCAATCGGCAGGGAAACAACATGGGTACAGCCGGCTGCCAGTGAATCATTCAGCAGTGTTCCATCTACGTGTTCACTGAACAGGATTACGGGGATCCTGCTGATCTGGTTCTCTTTTGAACGGACTGTACTGACCAGATCAAGACCGCTCATATCCGGCAGTTGATCTTCACTCAGTAACATCGCCACTTCCTTAAAGCGAACATCCAGAAATGACAGTACATCCCTGCCGTTATGAACCAGGATCAGTTCATAGCCGATCTCTTCTTCATGCAATAAAGAAGAATGCGAAATAATCCCGGTATCTGCTACCAGGATGATATGTCTGCCAAGTAAAGTCTGTTTCTCTTTAAGTCCCACTCAGGACACGCTCCGTCGTTCAAATGAGGTGAAAGACGTATCACTTTCTGAAGAGATGCCTTCTCTCCGGTTTCAAGATATTAGACTGAATAACCCCTGTTTAATGTGTCTGCCTTATTATTGTACCGGCTATCACAGGCAATGTCAGCCTGCATTCCCGTCCTCTGGAGTGCTACTCGCGCTGGCGGAAGGCGAAGGCGACTCAGAAGGAGTGCTTTCAGGCTCTGCCGAAGCAGAAGGATCCGGAGTCTCTTCCGGAGTTGAACTTGGTGTAGGTGTAACAGATGGAGTCGGTGTCGTCTCTGGAGTAGCTGTTGACTCCGGAGTAGCAGTCACTTCCGGTGCAGGCATGGAGAACACACCTAAAGAGAATCCGGTAATCCGTGCACCTACTGTGAATGCACTGCCATTCATCAGACATGTGTCTGAAATGGTGCCTGAATTACTCTTCAACGTTTTATCAGTTGCCGGTGAAGAAACAGTAACATCAATATATTCAAGAGTTCCACTGTTGGTCTCTGCAAAACCATAGCCATTGATCGTTGTTGCATCAACAGCCAATGTCCCGTAATCTGTCTGCAATTGACTCGGCGATTTACCGGTAATTGTTCCAGAATTGGTGTCCGCAAAGCCATTTCCATTGATTGTGCCTGCTTTAACAGAACACACCGTAAAGTTATTGTCACCATTGCGTATGCTTGCAATTGTTCCCTTATTGTCACTGATAAAGCCGCTTCCATCAATACTGATAATATTGGAAACTGTGCTGCCTTTAATCACGCCCGTCGCATTGTTTGTGCCGGCAAAACCATCGCCGCTGATTGCGAGACTGTTATCTACACGCGTCAATTGATCATCAAAAACAATTGCACTGGAACCAGTCACACTTGCACCGCTGATCGTACCATCATTGGTTCCGGCAAAGCCATTGCCGCCAATTGTTGACAGAACGCTGACTGCAGCCTGGTGTGTCTGCTGATTTTCTGTGTAAGAATCAATGACTGCCACATAATCAGTCTTGTTGACACGGCGTTTTCCATTATTATTGATGAAGCCGTTATTCCCAATCGACACAACATCATTTACGCTGCAGCCCAGAATAGAACCATAATTGGTATCTGCGAAACCATTTGCGCCAATCGTCAATGAAAGCGTCTGCTGCGCATCAGAATCATATAAGGCCGATACGCTGCAGTTCTGGATCGTTACTGAATATTTATCTGATTTCCCATTGGTTCCAACAAATCCATTCAGACCGATACTGCCGCCGATCGAAACAGATGAATTGCTGATGAAGCCACTATCCGTTGTATCGTAGTTTACTGTGGAGTAGTTCAGTTCTGCAAAACCATTGCGACCAATGGTAAGACTGTGACTCAGTTCAGACTCCGGATCAGTATTCCCATTCACCACAGTGTCATCCGTCAGTTTGATATATGTGTTGGAAATGGTACCGGTATTTGTGCCGGCAAATCCATTTCCGCAGATGGTCCCACTGGTGACAACAGCACTATAAACATCTGTTCCATTATCACTGTATGAAGTGATCTTTCCACTGTTGACTCCGACAAATCCATTGCCGCTTCCCGTGTTTGTCAATGAATCATCAGCATTGCCGATGCTTACTGCATCAAATACATTGCTACCGTAAATGGTCCCTGTGTTGGTTCCGACAAATCCATTGCCGCCGATTGTCACACCGTAATATGTGCCGCTGCCATTCACTCCATCAACTGAACATGTAGTAATCGTGCCGTTGTTCGTTCCGGCAAAACCATTCTTTCCAATACTTGTAGATGTAACGGAACAGTCAGTCAGAGTTGTACCGGCAACACCGGTTCCAATGAACCCGTTATATCCGACAGTTGAATTCACTACCCGGCAATTGCTGAATGAAGCTCCGCTAGAATCAGTCGTTACAAATCCATCCAGTGCAACCGTGGAGTTCTTGACTGAACTGTCGATGACAGCAGGATTCTGTTTGCTGATCAGATTGATAAATCCGCTGCCGTTAATCACAGCATTGTTAACGTAACAGTTGGTAATGGAAGTCAGATATTTAATTGTTCCAATAAATCCTGATCCGGTGATCGTTCCTCTACTGCCTGCCGGATGTGCAAGTGCGGAATCAACATAGCAGTTTGAAATTGTCCCGGAGTTGGAAATACTGTTGATGAATCCTGCACTGCCGATCATTGAATTGCCGGATACGTGGCAATTGGAAATGGAAGTGATATATGATGCAGTTTCTATGAATCCGCTCTTTCCGATGGAAGGTGTATTGCCCTGAATTGCAAATGTATTTTCAACATAGCAGTTGCTGATACTGCTGATTGAAGACGCAGTATCAATCAATCCCGCCCCGCCAAGGTAAGAACCGGACACATGGCAGTCGCTGAGGTTGGTGATGTTCGTGGCGTTCTGGATTAATCCCGCCCCACCGACACTGGAACTTTCCACACTGCAGTGATCAAGTCCATACAGATCGGAAATACTATATGCAAATCCAGCATTCTTGATATTGCTTCCGGTAATTGTGCACTGGGTGATTGTCACGCTGTTCGCGCTGGAAAGACTGTAAATGATTCCGCTGCCATATGAAGTCAGATTCTCTACGGTGACATAGGATAACGCGGTGCCGCTGCCTCCTCCAAGCACTGCATAGTTTTCATCCCCGCCCTGACGCGAAAGTGTTACATCTTTGACAGTTACATTTTTGATGGTTCCGCTGTTGCTGTAGCCAATCACTCCGCCATATTTATTACTTGAAATATCAGCACTGATCACACTGTCTGTCACAGTGAGATTGTTGATTGTTCCGCCATCATTTGATCCGATAATTCCATAATGTCCACTCGACTTTATTTTGTCTTTCGTCTGGAAATCATTCACGGTCAGATTATTGATCGTCGCGTTATTGACATATGAGATTATGCCAAAGTAACTTCCTTTGACAGAACAGTTGATCTCAACATGATTGATTGTCACATTGTTGATTGCCTCGTTGCCATAATATCCGGCAGTAGTCACAAACGCGCTTTTATAATCATCTTTTTTGATGACAATATCATTGACAACCATATCTTTCAGCTTGCCATTATTTTTGATGGTGGACACAAACGGCCGATCCAGATGATTCAGTGTAAACCATTCTCCGCTTGTACTCTTTGTGCTCTGATAGGTTACTGTCAGAGAATCAATTGTTTTTGCTTTATAGTTACAGTCAATATCCAGGCTTTGCTGAAGTGTAAGACTAAAGTATGCCGTTGTATATGGGCCTGTATAGGTATCATCTGCCAGCCATGCAAGCTGCTGCGCAGTGCGGATATTGAAGACATAGGAACTATTCCATGTTTGCCTGACTTCGTCTGCAAACAGCGGATTCATATAGCATTTATAGGTTTCTGAATTCCAGTAGTCAGAGTGATAGATACTGAACTGCGAATCCCCATAATAATAGCGATGTTTAGATGCATACTTTTCAGCACTGACGGTGTATACATCATAATCGGAAGAAATATTCAATGCAGTTCTGAGAGAGTTATTCAAAGACAGATATTTATCATCCGTCAGATCTTTCAAATATGAATAGGACTGACCGCTGCGGTTAAAGCCGGCAATCCATACATCATCCTTACTCCAGGAATGCGGAATCACAAGCACATATCCCGCTTCTGTCGCAGTCACTCCAGAGGCATAGGTAAGACTTCCAACTTCCTGATTATCGAGATAGCCATGTGCGTCATATCCACCGGTACTGAGTTTCTCATAGTACAGGAACCCTGTTCCCCGCAGTTCTCCTGCAGTATAAGTGTTGGTCACTGCTACTGCAGTCTCCGTATTTGCCGCAACTGTAATGTCAGTATGCAGATCAGTATCTGTGACGTTGGTATCAAATGAGACACTGTTGATGGAAGTCGTGCAGGTTGAAACCCCGCTCGGCATTCTGCCTGTTTCATGGATGGTATAGGTACCAGCCGGCAGATACATCGTGTAGGTATATGTTCCGTCATTATTCAGTGTGGCATTCTTCAATTCAACCGTCACGGATCTTGTGCCCTGGGTGACCAGCAGCTTGATACTGTTGACAATGGAAGTCAGTGTTGAAGAATCTGCAGTGATCGTCTTGGTCACTTTGATACTGCCCGGTTCCAGTGAGTACCAATCGCCATAGTGCGTCAGTGCTGTTGGATGATCACTTCCTGCGTATGGCTGTGTGCGGTTGACCGCCTTGAATGGATACGCATTGCCAAGGTCAGTGTGGTATGCACTGGCTGATGCATTGTTGCTGATAAATGGAGCCGTGCCCTTCTGCACCTCTGTCACTGCCGCATATACGGTGTCTGCCTGATTTCCAACTGCAGGCATGGAAGTTGAATAGCCGGCTGTGCGTGCTGTCGCTTCTTTGGATGGATCATATTCATCCCAGGCCGCATCATACCATTTCAGATATGGACCGATCAGCACTGCATTATCAGTGCCATTGAACTGTGCACCGGTACTCAAAGAGCCGATGATTGACCCGGCAGTCCCGTTATTTGCAGCAACTGCTGCACCTGCAGCGTAGCAGTTATTGTATATGACATAGGCTGTCTGCACACCAGTCAGACCGCCCGCTCCGCCATCACTTGAAACTGACGCAGTGGAGTAGCTGCTCTCAATGGTCAGAACACCTTTGAGAGATCCAATCAATCCGCCTGAGGCAGCACTGCCCTGGATGTTGGCATTGTCTGTATCGTATTCCTTTGTCCCATCATCCTTCACACTGCCGGAGGAATAAGAGTCTCTGATCACAAGACTGTTGTCTTTATAGGCACTGGTCACTTCACCGATCAGACCGCCGGCATTGGCTGTACTCTTTACCCGCACTGCCGCAAAGGAGCCATAGATCACATCATTGTCGGTTTCAGCATCTGCTGCAGCGACTGCATCATCTGCAGTCTTGGCAATCCTGGCAGTTTTGTTCTGGTTCAGTGTACCGATCAGACCGCCGGCAGATCCGGTGCCGGTCTGGATCAGTGACTTACTGTCATCAAGATAGTCCTTGCTGTTATCTGCGTATACACCGCAGGACGCAATGGTCGTATTGGATCCTGCCACACCGATCAATGCCCCGGCACTTCCATTTGTACCGCTGAGATCAACTGTTACATTCTTCAGGAATACATTCTGCAGTATCAGTGTCTCAACTGCTTTGGTATTTCCGGTGCCGCCGCCTTCCGCAAAGAGACCGGCATTGGTTCCGTTTGCCTGCATGGAAAGATCAGAGAGGATATAGCCCTTGCCATTGAAGTTGGATACGCGGTTATTCAGGATGGAAAAATACTTGCCTTCATCTGCCGTGCTGTCATCCTGGTACAGATGCACTGCTGTGTTTCCAGTATCTGTAAACAGATCCTTCCAGCTGAAGTCTGTGTTTACCTCAACAGATGAAATATTGCACTTGCTGGCAGCTGCGTTCTGAGCCAGGTTAGATACTGTCGGTTCAAGATTCTGCAGTTGTCTGGCATTGCCGATGGAAGCCGTGTAATCACTGGCACTGCCCTTGACCTGTGCAATGGAGTCAAATAGGGAGTTGACTGTTTTGGCATCCGTTGCCGGTTTGGAAGTTCCGGCAGTCACCCGGGCAGTGATGGTAATATCTTCACCCGGTGTAAAGTCAGACAGGACATCTGTGAAGTGTGTCTTTGATCCGGTGATGTCATCCAGCACAATCTGGTAAGTCAGACCGCTGTCATCTTTGGTGATGGTCACTGCATTCTTCAGATTTGCTGTATCCAGGGTATGGCCGGCTGTGCCTGCTGAAAGGTCTCTTGCCGAGATGGAAGAGATATTGGTGCCGTTGAGGTTGAAGGTAAAGCTTTCCTTGACGCCGCTTTGTCTGCCCTGCACGGTCAGTGTCAGAAGAGACTTGTTGTCTTTGGTCCAGGTATGATCTGTGACGGTTGCAGAAAGCGTGTTGCTGTTATCAATCTCGAGACTGACATCCAGCGATGCACCGGTCTCAAAGACGCCTGCCAGTGTTCCGCCGTAGTAGCCGATGATATTCCGCTCCGTGTCTTTGTTGTAATCCTTGCGCACCGTCTTGTCCGTGCGGAAGTCAGAAATGCTTCTGACTGTTTGGTAAGTGTCTTCGTTGATCCCTGCACTGCTGTCGGTATAGAACACGCTGTAGATCGAAGCAGTCTTGGCGTCAAACTCAATCACATAGCTTTCAGAGGTGCGCACCGTTTCATCGATTGCTCCAAACGGCAGGATCTCGCCAAGCAGCGTATTATCAAACGCTTTAGTGCCCTGATTCGGTGTATAGACGATGTAATAGAAATCATGCTTGCCGGTTTCCTGGTCACTTTCTTTTGTCTCAGGGGTCGGGTAATCCGTCAGCACACTCCAGTCAGTGATCTTTACTGCATTGGAATCCTTCATGACTCCGTCTTTGTAGAAGCTGTCCAGTGTACCGTCTGCTTTGGCGGCAGTGAGATGGTTCTGGGCTGCCACAAACAGTTCTCTTGCTGTGTCGTCCATCTCAGTGACTTTGAGACTCCACTGGTAGCTGTTGACCGCAACAAAACCAAACGCTGCCAATACCGTGGTAATGGATACCACAATCAGCAGTTCAGCCAGAGTGAATCCTCTGTTCCGTCCTGTTCTGTGCGTTTTTTCCTTCAAAATGACCTCTTCTTAAATGCGGTGAAAGCGGATGCCTTCTGAATTGCTCAGCGTCCGCTTAGTTCAAATCATCCCTCTGTACTGGTGCTTCCGTTCATATCCACCAGGCCCTGTGTCGTTGTCGCACCGTCTGTTGTCTCAAAGAAGGTGACGGTCACTGACACACTGATGGAAGAGGAGCTGCTCAGCTGTGAATCGCTCCCGCCGGAATCAATCGAGATATCATTCATGATCAGCCGGTACTTACATCCAGACAGATCATTGAGGATTGACCTTGCCGTATTATAGCCGGTTGTCCTGAAACTGATTGACGCATCTCTGCGCACTGTCACACCGGTAACCGTCGGCTGATTCCAGGTAATACTGATCTCGGTTGCCCTGGTGCTGAGGATATCATTCAATGCCTGTATCTCATTGGACTGGTTGTTGTACACAGCGATCTCGCCGCTGTTCTGTCCCTGTGCTGCATCAATCTCCGTCTGCATCTTTGTAATGGATCCCGATTTGGCTTCTTCGATCATCAGCTGATCTTCCAGATCTGTTGTATCGTACTTCTGCTCGGCACTCTTGAATCCGCTGTAGGCAAACAGGTAATAGAAGATACCAAGTGCCAGTGCTGCACAGATGATGAGCAGTGCCTTTTCCCTGGCACTGAATTCATGTTTCAGCATTATTCCGTACCTCCTGCATATACAATCTCAAAGTCGGCTGTCACCATCGTGGAATCAGAGGCTCCGCTGGCCGAGGTTGTGGTAACTGTGACATAGGAGTTGCGGCTGTCATTCTGCATCTTTGCCAGAAGATCAGAGACCACAGGAAGCGTTGTGCTTCCCGTATGCACACTGATGGAACTGCCGGTAATCTGAATGCTCTGAACCGGTACATCATTGATCAGATCATCTTCCAGCATCTGGATCATATCCATCCGGTTCATATGTGACTTCTCATCGTCTGTCATAAAGGAACCGGACAGGGAATCGTATTTTGCCTTGATGTCTGAGTAGTCTTGGTTGGCTGACTGATACTGTTCAATCAGCGTCTCTGTATCGTTGTACTGCTTCTCCAGCGAAGAGATCTTGTTCAGCGGATCAATCACTGCAAACTTTACAAACACGGCAAGCACCAGCAGGAATACCACAAACAGCACGACTGCTTTCTTGTCTTTCTTCTGCTGATCATCCGCGATGAAATTGATGGAAGTCTTGGTTGGATACACAGACTTCTTCTGAAAGGAAATCTCTTTGGAAAGAGGGTTCTTATTCTTCTTTGGCGTTTCGCTCTGTTCTGTCATGGCTCCCCCTTTCACTCCAGTGTGATACCGACTGCCGCAGGTCCATCGGTCAGTGCAGTATCATCTTCGTATTCATCACTGAGTCTTGCCAGAGGCACCAGTTTCAAAGGCACGTTGGAAGTCAGCTCCGCAATCAAAGGTTCAATCCATGCCCCGCCTCCGCAGAAGTACAGATCTTCCAGTGTATTATCCCGATTCTCATAAGTGTAGTAATTGATCGCTCTGGTCACTTCAACTGCAATATTAGAATACACTGCTTTGCAGGCATCACTTTCCAGTACATGATCTTTATTATCCGGAAGATACCCGGCCGCAATGTGAGGATCACAGTTGACAGTATCTGCCACGGCATTCACCACACTGGCAATGCCAGTATCAATTGATCTGGTTACTTCATAGATGCCATGGCGGTAGATATTGACCCTGGTGCCGTTCCAGCCAAGATCTAGTACTGCAAAATCACCATTCACTGAATCCGGTGCGATCTCTTTGATCAGTGCACCAAGTGCCATCTCGGCAGGTGCAGCCTTGACCAGCTTCATGCCGGCAAGATGGAACATCCGATCATACTGATCAAGCACATCTTTGGATACTGCTGCAGCCATGAGATCCATCTCAATGACTTTGCCTTCTTCATCCTTCTTCAGTTCAATGACAGCATAGTCATAGAGAAACTTTTCTTTCTCTTCGGTAATGACATCTCTGAACTCATACGGCAGATTGACCTTCAGCTGCTCTGCGGTCATTGCCGGTAAATTCAATCTTCTGATATATACTGCAGAATCCGGCAGTACCAGCGCCGCATTCTTTGCCTTGCATGATTTACGTACTTCATTCTTCAGAAATTCTGCCATGGCATCAAAGGCTACGAGTGCATCGCCCTGTACCATGTCATCCGGCAGATCGAATGTATGAAAGGACTCCAGACTTCCATCTTTCATCTGTGCCGCTTTCAGTCTTCCAGCGCCTATTTCGATACCTAAAACTGACTTTGACATGCGCCTGTTCCTGCCTTTCCCACATTCAGGTGAACCTGTCGCTTAAAACAATCCGAAATACCAGGATACAACTTCCGGGCCAATGATCAGCACGAGGTACACAGCGAGGCTGATTGATGGGCCAAAAGCGATTTTTCCCTTTTTTAATAATAGCACAAAGCACAGGCCGATCATACATGCCAGAATGAGACATAACAGCCCCTGCGCAAGCCCCAGATACAGGCATACCATGAACAGCAGCTTCACATCTCCGCCGCCCAGTGATTCTTTCTTCAGTATCTTATCCATAATCAGAGAGATAACCAGCATACCGCCGGCAATCCCCACGCCGCCCAAGAGCCCTGTCTTTACATAAGACCCGATGTCCACTCCATCCAGTTTCATTAAGGGAATGGTTACTGCCCATATCACCAGTCCGGCAATGATGAAGCCATCCGGTATCTCATAGGTCTCAAGATCTACCAGTGACAGCCCCAGCAGGATACAGATCAGCGCCCAGTCACGCAGTACATGGAAGTTAAGTGCGCCATAGTTCAATACCACACCCACAAACGCAAGACCCATGCATACTTCTGTCCACATATAGCGGGAGGACATCTTCTTCCCGCAGTATCTGCACTTGCCATGCTGGATCAGATAAGAGACCACTGGAATCAGATCAACAGCTTTCAGCACATGCCCGCACGCATCGCAATGGCTTCTGCCTTTCAGCCAGTTCTCGCCAGCAACGATACGGGAAGCCATGCAGTTGATGAAACTGCCGAAGACTGTTCCCAGGATAAAGGACAGGATCAGCACATAACAGGTAAAGAAGGTGTCTGTATACAGTGGCATATTCAGTTCACCTTCCCGGGCACCCAGCTGAGTGTCACAGTACCGTCTTTGGCAACAGCCTTGATCACCATAGAGTTCACTGCACCATAGTAGGTAATACCGGAAGCTTCCATCTCTGTATATTCGTTATACCCGGAAGGAAGTGTTCCTACGATTGTATTGGAGTTGTTGTCAAAGTAGCCAACATAGCCTTCATCATAGTGATGCGTACAGATCCCTTTACTGTTATCACAGTCATTGACCACACAGTTCATTCCACTGTTGGAGTTGATCCTGGCGACAGAGTCTGCGGTATTCACCATCAGTGCATCGTCTCCCTTTGCCTGCTGGTGTACCAGATAACTGCCAAACTGATAAACCACAAACACGGACTCAATTGATATGACAATGATTAAAATGAGTTCCAGACGGGAAATGGAACCTGAGGAAGACTTCAGTTTGCTGAACATCCGATTTACATGCATGTCTCGCCCTTTAGGTATCTATCATTATAAGTGAAATACCCAGATCTGTGGGCGCTGTAAGCAGTATTTCGCACTGCATAAGCGAAGTTCGCTCATCATAAGACGCCGAGCGGGCATATCGACACTGCCGGGTTTCTGATCATCGTACGTCTTTCTCATAACCAATCAGAACATTTCTGTCTTGTATGGAAGACAGTTTCATGTCATCTTTGTCTTGTACACAAGACAGCAGAAAGGAGCAGCTATGGCAGTCAACAAACAGGAACTGACCAGAATCCTGGAAGAATCCAAAATCAGGATCAAATCATTGAAGTCGTTATCCAGACCCAGCTGCTCTTTTGATCCCTGTGCCAATTACATGCTGGTCGGTATCCGTGGAGCAGGCAAGTCATGGCTGATGTATTCACAGATGCAGCTATTCGCCAGGAAACATGGCTGGGATTCTATCCTCTACTGCAACTTCGAGGATGAACGACTATTACAGATGGATGTCAGCGATCTGAACACCCTTCTCGAGATCCATATGGAACAGACTAAAAAACAACCCATCTGTTTCTTTGATGAAATTCAGAATGTGAGTGGATGGGAGAAGTTTGCCCGCAGACTGGCTGACAGTAAGTACCGTGTCTATATCACTGGAAGTAATGCAAAAATGCTTTCTCATGATATTGGTACTACACTGGGTGCCCGGTATCTGATCATGACTGTTTTTCCTTACTGCTTCAGTGAATACCTGTCAGTGAACCAATTCCCGCTTAACCCAAAAAGCACTTATTCAACCAAAGATACTGGAATGATGTTGAATCTTCTTGAATCATACTTTCATGAAGGCGGTTTTCCAGAATCACTTGAACTCACAGATAAACGTGGATATGTATCTTCCGTCTATCAGAATATCTATCTGGGTGACATCGCCGCAAGAAATGACATCAGGAACCTGATTGCACTGAAACTGATGATCAAGAAGATCGCTGAAAGTGTAGGACAGCCGCTTTCCTATACCAGAATCACCAATGTGGTCAGCAGTGCCGGTGTCAAAATTGGAAAGCAGACAATGATCAACTACGTCGACGCTGCCAAAGAAAGTTTTATGATCTTTCCAATATTCAACTGGAATGGAGCTCTATCCGATCGTGAATCTACTCCGAAGTATTACTTCATCGATAATGGTCTATTGAATCTGTTACTGACTGACCCGGAAAGCAAACTGTTGGAGAACATTGTGGCAATTACACTTCTGCACCACTACGGTTCAGATCATGTGTACTTCTACAGAAACGGAATTGAAGTTGATTTCTATCTTCCCGAAGAAGAGATTGCCATTCAGGTATCCTATGATCTCAGTGATGAAGACACCTACGCAAGAGAAGTCACAGCACTGAGCAAGTTCAGCAGCAACTATCCATGCATGGAACAGTGGATCATCACCAGAGATCAGTACACTTCAAAGCAAAAGCAGGATCCTTCCATCAAGGTCATCCCTCTCTGTCAGTTCCTGCTCAGTATGGATCATTCAACTTCCAACCACTAGCATAGGGGCATCCCGTATCCATCAAAGTAAAAGAAAAGAATCTGACGTTGCACGGAGCATTGTCAGATTCTATCATTTCCACTTCTCTTATAGTGTTCACTCAAACGCAATTACAAATGTCTGAGATGAAGCAGTATAAGTAACGCCAATTGTTTTCCCTGATGCCTCAGTTTTTCCGGTATATGCACTTGTGCCAGAACCATATGTTGTTCCACCATCTGTCGCGGTTCCTTTTCCATATCCGGTTGCCGGTTTGTTTGCTGCCAGCACCAGTTTACCGTTATCAGCATCATAATATACTGGTGTGCCTGCAATCAGTGCATCGTATACAGCTTTGTCCGTAGTATCGGTTGGTTCTCCGCCAAGGACTGTAGCTGTTGCTTCGGCTTTAGCTGCACGCAGGTTAGCTACATCGGTAGCCTCTCTGGCTTTTTCAAGCTGTGCTGTGAAAATAGGAACTGATACTGCAACGAGTACTGCGATAATAGCGACGACGACGAGTAATTCAGCGAGTGTAAAACCTTTCTTATTCTTTCTGCTTGTCATTTGTTGACACCTCTTTCTTGAAAGTCTCCCACACATCAACAACGAATTATTTCCCCCATTGACATGTTTTGTAATGAAATAATAGCATTCGCAACAAGTGCCCGCAAGCCAAATCGCCTGATTTCATGCGCATTTCAGAGCATTTTAGGCCAGTTCACACCACAGATTCCTTTACATAATATTTCCGCTTGTCCAAGGATGATGAATTTGTAAAAGATCAAAGTATTGATTGTTGCTTTAACTAGTACCCAGTTCTTCAGATAGCTAAGAAATGATTCAGCCAAATTCTTTCTAAGCAAAAAATAGAATCTGACTTTACGTCGTCAGATTCTAAGCTACTGCAAAATTATGATTTTATGATGCTTTGTGTGTGCCACTCCAAGATACAACGATCGTTCCTGCTGTCGCATCATACTTAACAACAATATATTCGTCTGTATATTTCTGACCGGGATAATATCCAGTGTATGTCGTGCCACCATCGCTTGTTGTTCCTTTGCCATATCCTGTTACAGTTGCTGTTGAAGCAACCAGTTTTCCGGAATCGGCGTCATATTTTGCTCCATCAGAACTAATCAATGCCTTATAAATATCACTGTTTGTATCCTGTGTCAGATATTCTGCAGATGCTTCTGCCTTGGCAGCACGCATATTTGCAATGTCAGTTGCTTCTCTAGCCTTTTCAAGCTGTGCTGTGAAGATAGGAACGGATACTGCAACGAGTACTGCGATAATAGCGACGACAACGAGTAATTCAGCGAGTGTAAAACCTTTCTTGTTCTTTCTGTTTGTCATTTAGTTGACACCTCTTTCTAGTGAGTCTCCCACATATCAACAACGAATTATTTTCCCCCATTGACATGCTGTGTATTGAAATAATAACATCTGAGAAAATCCCAATCAAGCCGCAAAGCTTGATTTCATGCGCATTTCAGAGCCTATCAGCTCAATTCACGCTGATTACATCAAATTGTACATGGTAAACATCGGTAAATAGATTGAGATGACAATGAAGCCTGCAAACAGTGCAAGCACTACCAACATGGTCGGTTCAAGCCTTGCAAGTGCCATTGCGACTGCATGGTCATACTCATTGGTATAGTACGATCCAATCGTACTCAACGTGCTGATCAGCTCACCGGTTTCTTCACCGACACCGCTCATCTGTGTCAGTACATCAGGGAAGTACTGGGTCTTCTTCAGAATGTCTTTCAATGATTGGCCGGTCTCCACCTTCTCAACCATTGCCCCTACTTCCAGGCCCATGGCATAGTTGTCCATGACCTTTGCGGTTACCCGCAAGGCATCGCCAACAGTTAGGCCTGCTTTCAGCAGGGCGGACATGGTATCTGCGAACTGCTCACAGCCATGGAGGGTGTTGATATTACCGATGATCGGCATCTTGAGCAGTAATCTGGACCAGTGCAGTCTTCCCTGTTCAGTGTGGTGATACCACTTGATGACAATGATGAGGATCAGTACCACCAGTGCCATGAGAATCCAGTACTTGGCAAAGAAGTTGGACATGGCAATCATGATCTGGGTCATCATTGGCAGTTCTCCGCCAAGATCTGCGAATGTAGATGAGATGGTAGGAATGACCTTGACCATGACGACAATCAATACAACTACCGCAACACAGACAACGAAGATCGGGTAGTTCATTGCCGACTTCATCTTCTCCTGTACCTTGTATGACTTCTCGTAATAGACTTCAAGTGTCTTGAATGACTCTTCGAGTGTACCGGAGAGTTCGCCTGCCCGGATGGTTTCTACAAAGGTGACAGGTAGATCAGGGCAGTTCTTTTCAAATGCCGTTGCGACGGTGCTTCCCTGGGAGATATCTGCTGCAGATTCCAGCAGCATCTTCTTGAGTTTCTTGTCTCTTGTCTGATCGGCGATCATCTTTGCACAGTTGGCAATGGATACACCGGAGGAGAGAATAATGGAGAACTGTGAACACATGACACTCAGTGCCTTGGTATCCATCTTGTGTCCGATCTCCTTGTTCAGGATATCGTAGATACCGCCGGCCTTTACCTGGTCAATGCTGAGGACAACCGGGCAGCTTGCTTTGATCTTCTCCACTGCACCGTATTCATCCATGGCTTCTACAACACCGCTTACCTTGGCGCCGTCTTTGGACAGTGCTTTGTATTTATATGTCAGCATTCCCTATCCTCCTTTCTGTTGATATGCATCTGTATTATCTGACACTGCGCTCGTGTCCTGTGAACCCGCCGCAGTTTGCCTTGACATATTCAGGGTCAACAGCAGCTTCCACTGCAGTTTCTCTTGAGATGATATGCCGCTTCACCATATCCAACAGGCAGTTGTCCATGGTAATGGATCCGACGTTCTTACTTGCAAGCATGCTGGACTGCATCTGCGGGGTCTTGCCCTCACGGATCTGATTGCGGATTGCCGGAGTGACAACCATCACTTCACAGGCCGCCGCACGCCCACCGCCCAGCTTGACCAAAAGCTGCTGTGACAGCACTGCTTTCAATGTCGTCGACAGCTGCATGCGGATCTGGGGCTGTCTTGCGGCATCAAAGGTTCCGACAATACGGTCTACGGAATCGACTGCTGAGTTGGTATGCAGTGTCGCAAAGACCAGGTGTCCGGTCTCGGCTGCTGTGAGTGCAGTTTCAATGGTCACTGAATCTCTCATTTCGCCGATCAGGATAATATCCGGATCTTCTCTCAGGATTGCCCTCAATCCATCTGCGTAGCTTTCGGTATCCTTGCCGATCTCACGCTGGGAGATCAGACACAGATCAGGGTTGTAGAGATACTCAATCGGATCTTCCAGGGTGATGATGTGATCTTTTCTGGTGTGGTTAATCTCATTGAGAATGGATGCCATGGTAGTGGACTTACCGGATCCGGTTTCACCTGTAACCAGGATGATTCCCTTTTGCCAGGAGGGAAACTCACTGACAATCGGAGGCAGACCCAGTTCAGAGATGTTCGGAATGCGGTTATGCAGGATACGCAGTGCACAGGAGATCGTTCCCTGTTCACGGTACAGATTGATACGGATACGTTCCCCTGCAATGGTTGCAGAAAGATCCAGTTCTCCGATGGAGGAGATCAGATCATATTGATCTTTGGCCAGCTCTTTTGCGTACGCTTCACAGTCTGCCGCAGTCAGCGGCTGTTCTTCCAGATTCTCCAGCTGTCCATCAATGCGGCACTTGGGTGCGATGCCTGCGGCAAGATGTACGTCTGAAGCATTCTTCAATGCGGCACTTCTGATCAGTTCTTCAATTGATGTACTCATATACTCAATCCACTGCAGCTACGACTCTCAGCAGCTCTTCTGCTGTCGTAACGCCTTCCTTTACCAGTTCTCTTCCATTGACGATCATTGGTGTAAAGTTCATCTTTGAAACCGCATTGCGCAGTTCTGATCCATTGATGCCGGAGCTGATCGCATCTCTCAGCTGGGCATTCATGGCCAGGATTTCAAAGACACCGATTCTTCCACGATAGCCTGTATCAAAGCACATATGACAGCCTTTGCCATGGTAGTAGTGCATCCCCGGAACGTTTTTCAGACCAACAAGATCCAGTGTCTCAGGATCCGGTTTGACTTCTTCCCTGCAATACGGGCAGATTCTTCTGACCAGACGTTGGGAGATGATGCCGCGCACCGAGCCGCCGATCAGATAGGGCTCTACGCCAAGATCTCTCAGACGGTCAATTGCCGAGACTGCATCTTCGGTATGAATGGTAGACAGTACCAGATGTCCTGTCATGGCTGCACGCATCGCGATCTCTGCCGTTTCACCATCACGGATTTCTCCGACACAGATGATATCCGGGTCCTGACGCAGACAGGCTCTGAGTGCTGTTGCGAATGTCAGTCCCACTTTCTCATTGATGGCAACCTGGGTCACTCCGTCAATCTGGAACTCAACCGGATCTTCCAGCGAGATCATATTCACCGTATCGCTCTTCAGTTCATTGATCATGGTATATAGCGTTGATGTCTTGCCCGATCCAGTCGGGCCGACAATCAGGATCATGCCGGAAGAGTTCTTCAGGATACGTTCGAACTTTTCATTGTCTTTGTCTGTAATACCGATGCCTTTGCGGGTCAGTGTATTCTGGTCACGCCAGAGAATACGGATTACAACCTTCTCACCATAGATCGTAGGCAGTGTATTCAAACGCAGGTCGACTCTTGAACCATCCGGCCGGCCTACCATTGCACGTCCGTCTTGAGGCACTCTGCGTTCGGTGATATTCATGCCGCCCATGACTTTGAATCTGGAGATGACCGCATTCTGCAGATCCTTTGGAATCGTCAGGATCTGTTCCAGTCTGCCATCTACTCTGATGCGTACAACCATCTCATCCTGGCGCGGTTCCACATGGATATCAGATGCCTTCTCTGCAACACCGCGTTCCAGAATGGAGTTTACCAGTTTGACCGTCGGTGCAGCAGCCGCATCGGTTTCTGCATTACGATCTTCAGACTGTTCTTCAATGGTCAGATCACGCTCTTCCTGCATCTGCTCAATGGCCATGGCAGCGCCCTCATTCTCATAGAGGACACTGATTGCCCGGCTGATCGCATTGGAGTAGGCAATCATCGGAGTGACCCGTTTACGGGTCGCTTCCTTCACTGCTTCAATGGCACGGAAGTTCAGCGGATCTTCCATGGCAATATACAGTCTGTCGCCGACCAGCTTGACCGGTACAATCCGATACTGTCTGGCCATGGACTTGGATACATATTGTGTCAATGTGGGATCAATCCTTGCCTTGTTCAGGTCAATGAAATCAATGCCCAGCTGCATCTTCAGTGTTTCAATCAGATCATTCTCAGTGATGTAGTGCTCTTCAATCAGGATCGCACCAAGACGCTTGCCGGTTTCTTTCTGTTTCTGCAGCGCTTCTTCAAGCTGATCTTCAGTAATCGCACCGGCATCAGCCAGCATCTCTCCCAAACGTTTATTCTTCATTCACTGTAACCTCCCACTTATGATCCAAGCTGATCCGCATAAGGACGGATGACCAGCTCTGTTGACTCTACTACCTTATCCGGGCTCTTCTGTTTGACGACTTCCACTTCCAGGGTAAATACTCCATTTGCATATGTAATGGATTCATCCTTGATTCTGGTGATCAGCCCGCTCGAGCTGGTCTTCTCTGTCACCAGCGCAACTGACTGCGAGGCATCACTGTTATTCACCAGAATCCCCAAGTCACTGTCATTGCTGTAGTACACAGCAGTGCTGCGGGTCGTGCAGTAATAGTAAGTTCCGCTGTCTGTTGTCAGAATCTGGGTAACAGAGTGCAGGTCTGCACTGAGGTCAGTGACCGCAGTTGATAACAGGGTCTGCGCTTCTGACTTGACCGTAATCTGTTCATACGCATCCTTGACTGCCACCGTACCGCCGGCAATCGCCGAGAAGATGATTCCAATTAATAATACCGTGGTCAGCGTCTCAGACAAAGTAAATCCGTTCTGATTCCTTCTCATCGTCAGTTCCCCGCCTTCTCATAAGCAGAGAATACTGCATCGCCGTTTTCATCTTTTGAAGTATAGATATCAATCACACTGGTATTCAGACCAGTGCCAAGATCCTTGTCTGTCAGTGTCAGTGTACCGGAAGTTTTCGTTACCTCTGTGGTTCTTCCTTCCAGTGCATTCTTTTCCTGGTAGTAGGCAGTCCACTGTTTATCTGCTTTGTTCACCATGTTGGATCCAGCCAGGATCATGGATACTGCCAGGATCAGGCCAAAGGCAATCAAAAGACCGGCAATCATTGTCTCAGACAGAGATTCACCGTGTGTATTCTTCAGTTTTACAGATACCTTCCTGATCATTCTCCGTCTCCCACTGCAATCACCGGATTGGCCCAGGTTACTGATAACGGAATGTCCGTGTCCTGTACTTTCTTATCGTATGGAACGCCATCTGCTGTCAGTGTCACTTTGTTATAGGTATTTCCATCCAACTGGAATACTGCTGTAATGGAATAATCAGTCTTCATGGTGATCTCTATATTCACCTTGGCATTCAAGAGACCACTCTCCTCGTTCGTAACAGTTAACTGTGCAGTTGTTGTGGCTGTCTTCTGGTTATTTGATACGCTGTCACACAGATAGACCAGTACATTGTTCAGTACACCGCCTGCCGGTGTCACTGAACCCTTAGTATTCTCTTCTGCTGAATACGTATACTGCGCATCATTCAGTTCATCCTGGAATACCTGGGCAGCAGATGTCAGGGAATACTGATTCTGGCTGCTTTCCTTGATTCCGGAGATCCTGCCGGCCGCAGCAGATCCGGCAGCGAGCACGACCGATCCGCACAGTGCGCAGATCAGAAAGACCAGCAGTGCCAGCATGAGCGACGCGCCATTTCTGTTTTTCAGTTTTGTCGTTAACTGATTGCGCATCTTGTTTGATCATGTCCTCCCACAGGATAGTAAAAAATGTGATGTATATCAGATATTCTGATTATACAACACATCACACATGCATTCATTCCGAATAAGGACCGTTCACGACTGTATGCGGCGCTGACATCTGCTTATGCCAGATCCCTTCTCGTGCCTTTAAGAGACTGGGGGAACGTCCTGGTTCTACAGTTACGCTTCCGGATTTCTCTCTCCAAATCCTCTTTTCTTTGGAAACAAATCTGCTACAATCGATTTATGAAGAAAACCTGTGGGAGAAAGAATCATGGTTTTACGCTGGCCGAACTATTGGTCGTTGTTGCGATTATAGCAGTCCTTGTGGCAGTATCTGTACCCATCTTTACCAGTCAGCTTGATAAGGCAAAGGTTGCTACAAACCAGGCCAATATCCGATCAGCCAAGTCTGCTGCAGCTGCCGATTACCTGTCGACGGGATGTTCTACAGCTGCTGTGTACGCGTATGATATCAATTCCGGAGAACTGATTAATTTTGAGCAGTATTCAAAAGACCTTACTACTAGAGTCAAGGTAAATACAGCCAATTCCTATCAACTTCTGATAACCGTTTCCCAGACAGACAATAATGTTAAAGGTGCAATCGAATATCTTGATTCATACATAAATGGAGAACTGTACAGTTGGAATAACCCAGTCAGTGGCATCTATCAGTTTACGATTGTCTATATCACACCTGACGGTACTCAGACCTGTCCACATTATGACAGTTCCACTGATACGATTGTTGATTCACTTGGATAATTGATCTCACCTTGCAAAACACAGCAGATATGATGGTCTGCTGTATTTTCAGTTCTGCTTCAGTTTTCTGTTTTCACTCTCGAGATGTTTCAGTCTGGTGATATCTTCCACCATGATATATAACGCACAGCGGGCTGAGGTTCTGGCAATGCACTTGATGCTGAGTTTGCCCCACACCAGATCTCTTCTGTCTTTGACATGCCAGGCAGACTCTACTGATTCCGGTTCGTTCTGTTCACTGTCCCATGCTGTATTCAATGCCAGTTCCAGTGCATCTCTTGTTTTAGTGGAGTGCAGCATTAATAAGTTCTGGTGTTCTGTGAGCAGTTCATTGCTGGTGAGACCGGAGATGTGGTAGAAGGCATCATTGACTCTCTGGGCAATCAGCCGTTTGCCATCAAAGGTAAAGATACCGGCAGGGCCAGCCACCATGTTGAATAAGAGACTGACTTCTGAGGAAGGATTCCAGAACATCTTGAAGTCATAGAATTCAGCGACAATGTTGTTGAAGGAATGCTCAGACAGGGTATCCGTCTTTGTCATCAGTGTTTCAAAGTCTGCCTGTGAGAGCGGCCTGGAGAAGTAGTATCCCTGGATATAGCGGCAGCCAATGGTCTTGAGGTATTCTGCCTGGGCTCTTGTCTCAACACCTTCTGCGATGACCGGAAGATTGAGCCAGTGGGCCATCTGTACAACGCTGTTGAGAATAATACCGCTCTGTTCATTTTCATCGTTTTTGAGGAAGCCCAGATCCAGTTTGATCAGATCAACCGGCATGTTCTTGAGGGTGTTCAGGGAAGAATACCCGGAGCCGAAGTCATCCATCTCCACTGCAAATCCATGTCTTCTCAGTTTCTTGACCATGGCAATGCCCTGGTCAGGATTTTCTGTATAGGCACTTTCTGTAATCTCCAGATGGATGCGGCTGTGGTCCACGTGATGCACCTTGGCCAGCAATAACAGATGCTGTACCAGCTGCGGATCATACAGATCGCCTCTTGAAAGATTGACAGAGAGTGTCAGGTGATAGCGGTCTTTCCATTTCTCCAGGATCATACATGCCTGTTCAAACATCTGGATGTCCAGCGCTGAGATCGTCCCGTTCTTTTCCATCAATGGCACAAACAGTCCCGGCATGACACAGCCCCTGGATGGGTGATTCCATCTTGCCAGCACTTCTGCACCGATCATCCGGTTGGTGTTCTGGTCATACTGCGGCTGCAGGTATGCAACAAACTCATGATTCAGCAGTGCCTGGGCAATATCCTTTTCCAGTCCCTGTTCCAGCAGCAGCTGCTGGTGCATGGATTCGTTATACCAGGCAGTAAATACCGAGGCATTGCGCTTGATACTCTGCTGGGCATAGAGGGCATGATTGCAGATGGAATAAAGATCACACTTTGTGGCGTTCATCCTGCACATGCCAAAGTGCATGGATACCGTATCACTTCCGCAGGTATTGTGGATCTTTGCCATCAGTTCTTGTACCGCTTCTTCTGTTTCCTTCTCATTTCCCGGGAACACAAACGCAAAGCGGTCGTTGTACATCCTGCCGGCAATCAGATTCTGATTCATCAGCCCTGCTTCAAGACACTCGGAGATCTTCTGCAGTAACAGATCTCCTGCCGGTACGCCGTACTGATCGTTGTACATCTTGAACCGGTCAACATCAAACATCACAACCGATGCCTCACTGCGTACATGGCAGTCATGCCATGCCTGTGCCTGCACAAAGAAGAGTTCTCTTCCGGCAATGCTTTTCTGCTTTGTGCAGAAATCATTGAGGTCTTTCTGGAACAGTACAATCTCTTTGTGAGTGTCATCCAGCCAGAAGTATTCCCACAGCACCAGACCGATATGACAGTCCTTCTGACGCTGTTGAAAAATACAGTTCAGTGTCCTGCGCTGACTGATCGCTTCAATCACCGCCTCCAGACTCATCCGCTTCTGTGCCTGCATGCGGCGTTCCGCGGGAACGATCTGTTCCGAGGTTTCTTTGAGCCATGTATGATAATCAACCGTGCGTTCATTCTTCTGCAGGATGTGCATTGATCCGGATACCGGATCAATGACTGCTTCCCTGACGGTATCCAGTGCCTGATGCCGTGCGTGTACCCGCAGGATCAGTGAATCAGATGTATCTGCCGGTTTTTCCATGAGTATTGTTCCTGTCTGTCTGTTTTTTCTGGATCTGTTCATCCAGCATGGAGGAGGTGACTTCGCTCCAGCTGTAGTTGAGCATATAGCTGCCGGTATACTGATTTCTCAGTCCCTGGATGCCGGCAAGGAAGTTATACATGTCACAGTTCACTTTCTCGCTGACAATCCGTCTCTGCCGGTTCTCTGTTTCAATGATGCCTTCCACGCCCCATTCTTTCAGGGTGTCCCGCAGATACATGGCTGTCTTGCGGAGCCTGGTCATACTGCGCTCATCTGCTTCGCAGTTCTCCCACAGACAGGAGATCGCTTCCTGGGCTGAGACAAAGCCGCCCTGACGATCTACCAGCAGTGCCAGATATTCCTTTGCCTTGGCATTGGAGAATGGAATGGAACAGCCATTGATGAAAATATCAAAGTATCCAAAGGTCCTGATATCAACCCGCTTCTCCAGTTCCTTCTCATCTGACTTGCGTCTGCCTTCTGTCTCTTCTGCTCTTCCCACCAGGCGATAGACTGCTCCGGCATCATCTTTGACACTGATGTATTCGACCCGGTACCACTTCCAGCCATTGCCGGTAAAGTCCAGTCTGCATACGATTGAACCGCCTTCCCCCTGCAGTGCTTTCTCAAAGGCTGCAGTGAAGCGCTCAATATCTTCTGCGTATGCAAAGTTTCCCATCTTCAGCTGATTTTTGAAATCCGGCAGTTCAAAGTCCCGTCTTCCATACCGTTCCGTCTGGGCTGAACTGACAAAGACATCTGTCTCCACGTTATAGTCAAAGGTGACAACCCCGCTGCTCTCACTCAGAAGGCGGTAGCGTTCTTCTTTCCACTTTTCCTGCTTGCGCTTTTCCATTTCCCCGGTAATATCCAGAATCGAGATATAGAACATCTCCGGGACCTCTTCATTGCGCACCATACTGATATCCAGCCAGACTGTATCGCCATTCAGCTTGTGTGACTTTGTCTTGAAGTGAATGGGCACGCCGGGCTCAGAACATTTGATCCTGCCCAGCAGTGCATCGCTCAGTTCCTGTTCCGGGCCGGTATCAATCTGCAGTACACCCCTGCGCATCCCGTCATAGATCTGTCTGGTGCAGCCGAAGATCGAAAGCATGCGGTCACTGAGATAGACCACTTCCGGTTTCTTTCCGGTAATGTGCACAATGCACAGACCTACCGGCACTGCCGCAATCACCCATCCAGTTCCATCCTGGTTTCACTCAACTGTTTCTCTTTATGCACCAGATCATGGATGTCCAATATTGTCATGACGAAAACGCTGATCTGGCTCCTGGCCATCACCGCCCTGGCAGACATTCTGGCATAATGAAAATCACCGTCAGCCATCTTGACCTTCATGACAGCGACTTCGGTTTTCGCACCTGACTCTGCCTTCCTGATAAACTTCATGTAATCCGGTCTGTGTTCAGGATCAGTCAGTTCAAGTTCTTCCGGTCTCTGCTGTTTTGGATGATTCCTGTGTGCCATGAATTCCCGGAAGGAATCTGAGCTGTAAAATGTCCCGGATAAAAAATCCCATATTAAAACTGTCATCGTAATCGATTCGAATGCTTCTCTGATATCTGACGGCAGCTGTTCAATTTTAATTTTGTTTGCAGTCATAAGTGAATATTCAGAAGCTTTCCTCCTTCTAGCACCTTCCCCCTGGCTTCACTATAGCATTCAGTCCGTCCGCAATCCGGTATCTATCGTTCCATATCCGTTCCTTTTCAAAAATATTATCTTAATTTGAATGTTTCCTGTCGGTTTCCATCTCTATTCTACTCATATTCCTGATATATTGCGTAATAAGTGACGATGCAAGCTATGGTCATAGTGAACAATTCTATCTGTGCTCTGCTTGGGTTTCCGTATCCAGAAAAAATGGCCAGATCAATTCCGGCCTTTGAATATGATAAATTATGCTTTGATATATTTTTGCATGGAACTCTGCGGCTTATCGGGAATCGTCCGTTTCAGCTTTCCTGATTCAACTAAGGGAATCACAATTTTAGACATTGTTGTATATCTGGATTTTCCTGTGAACCGCACCAGTTCTGCGCGGTCTCTTGGCACGCTGCAGAATTCAAGGACTGACTGCTCTATGTCAGTCCCTGTTTCTGCGGCTTTGGTATCTTCCAATGCGTAGCGGCTTCTGAACGTGACTTTAAATTCCCCATGGCTGATGGTAAATTCAGGATCCGGCATTTCCGCTTTTCTGCATTCATTGATGATGGTCGGTATTCCAGAATACCGATTCTCGGTAACCTCAAGGATCTCCAGCATGTTTGCAAGTGCTGGATTTCTTGTTTCAGGCCGTATCCATCCCAATGATAAAACAGCAGTTTCGTTCAGCGGCGCCCCACAGTTCCTGATTTCCATACGATTACGGTATATCTCGATGCTGACTGGAATATTTTCTGTATACACACTGTAATCACGATGTACCAGCGAATTCAAGACAGCTTCTCTGACTGCTCTTACCGGATATTCAAACCTGTCTTTTCTTTTTCCGTTTTCGTCAATGACAGTAGCACGGCGGCTGTTTTTTTTGACAAAGTTAACCGCCTCCTCAACCATTTCCGGTATTGAGCCAGTGATGCGTACATTATCAATGAATCGTTCTTCATCTGATTCCGCTTCACTGATTGAATTACCGGTAAATGATAAGGCAGTAATACACAGCTGTGGAAACCACGTCTGCGGATAAATCGAGAACGTCATTACTCCGGCCAATGTTGATTTTCCTCCCGCAGTGATTCCCATTAATTCAAGGATTTCCTGGTCTGAAACATGCTCAGCCAGATTGCTTCTCTTTTCCTTTACCGCCTCAAGATAATTGCTCAATCGTTGCTGATCAAACAGATGAACCTTGACCGGATCAACCGTTCTCAGTTCATCCCTGATTCTCTTTCGAAACACCTCATAACTGTATACTTCATACTCAGTCATCGGTTCATCCGCATCTGCCACACGGACATATGAGCCCTTCAGTCTTCCTCTGCCCGCATAGAATACCGGTCTTCGCAACAGTTCTGCCCCCGGTATCTCTGCCGCCACAACTACTTTTTGACAGCCATCGTCCGCCACAGTCAGATGATCCTCTGGATTGATCTCGCAAACAGTCAATAAAGCCCTTACCTTTGGCTCCATCTGTTCACAAGCCTCCATGATTTTTTTCTGCACAGATTCTGCATCGTATACGCCAACCACTTCATATGTCGGCTTATCTTTGATACCAAAGATCATGATTCCGCCGTCATCTTGATTGGAAAAAGACGAAAGCGTATCAAAAATTCTTCCAGGGAACTCTACATGAGCCTGCTTCAGCTCAACATTTTGCCTTTCATTTTTCTGCCTTTGAATGTCGCCAATCAACTTTTTCAGTGTTTCTTCTTCCATTGCAACCTCCGCATTATCATTTTCTTGAGATCACGTTTTCACAGTTATATTAGCAGTTTGGCAAGGCGTTTTCAAGTTTAGCAAGTTATTTATGTAATTTGGCAAGTAATTGCTGAGTTTGGCAACCAGCTTGCAAAGTTTGGCAAGTACAGAACACAATAAAACCAACCTCATATCTGGTACTGAGATTGGCTTTCTTCCTTATAACAGATTTGCTTCCAGGTACTCGGCAATACCATCATGGTTGTTATCTGCTGTGATGGCATCTGCCGCATTTTTTGTCTTCTCACTGCCGTTTGCCATAGCAACTCCGATTCCGCTGTTGACGATCATATCATAGTCATTATCTTCATCGCCGAAGCTGAGCAGGTTATCCATGGTCCAGCCATGCAGCGTCATGATCTGCTGCAGCCCATGGGTCTTGGATACTCTTGGGTCCATGTATTCATACAGGATGCTGGCAGTCTTCAGTGAGGCTGACTTGTACTGATCACTGTGGAATGTCTTTGCACGTTCAACTACTTTGTTCATCTCTGTCGGTGAGCATACAATCATCAGCTTGGTCTTTGGTTCTTTCAGAAACTCGTCATAGTCTACTACTTTGTACGGCACATGATCTGCCTTGGCCAGCAGCTCAATGAAGAGATCTTTCCTGGGGGCACACAATACGCCTTCATAGGGAATCGCATAGTTGATGTTCATGTCTTTGTAGTGTTCCGTGATCTCCTTGATAAAGGCACCATCCAGCGGATAGCTGGCCTGTGAGATCTGTTTGGTGAAGTCGCATATCTCAGCGCCTCCAGTACCGACAATCGCATCTGTCAGTCCTTCAATGCCCTATTCCTTCAGCAATGTTTTTTCACTGTGTACGTCTCTTCCGGTAGACAGTCCAAAGAGGATTCCCTTTTCTCTGATCTTCCGTATCGCTTCAACCGTGCGCGGAGAAACAATTCCCTGTTTGGTTAACAGTGTTCCATCCACATCGCACATCACTGCTTTGATTCCCCTAAGCACGCACACCCCTTCTATAGCGAAGCTTAGTAGGGGTTAGTGCTTACCTTGTTCACGAATGTATTTTTCTACCGCTTCTTGTGTTCTGTCAGACACGGTACATATGAAATATGCATCACTCCAGAAGTATGGCTTCCAATAATATGGAGCCAGTTCTTTCTGAAACTCTTTTCGGATTAATCTTGAAGAAACTGTCTTATAATTGTTTATCAGTTTAGATGGCTGCACCTGTGGCGGTGCTTCAAATAGAATATGTATGTGATCTTTGTCTGTATTAACAGATAGTATCTTGGTGTTCCACTGTTCTTCCAATATTGTATGTGTGATTTCAAGCAGTCTTTCCCGTAGTTTTCCGCTAATTACAGAATGCCTGTATTTTGTGCATACAACTAAATGATATTGAAGCAGATAACAAGCGTGTCTATTCTTGTAATATAGCATATCTGAAGGCATAATATTCTCCTTTACCGCTAAGCGTATTTATGGGATAATTATAACAGGTAAAACGGGAGGCGTATTATGAAGATCACTTCCAGTTATGCAGTCGAATTCAAATGTGATAACATGTCTGCTTTAAAAGAGACTTTGGATGTCTTTCATAATGCAGTTTCTTATGTAATGAATGTTGCCAATACGGAATGGGATTCTGTTTCCAAAGAAGAGAAAGCTTTCAAAAAACAGCAGTTTGTTGAGAGATTAATTCATTCTGTAAAAGGAAGAAAGGCAAAGTATGACTTCGACGCTTCCTTTTACAAAATGCCTTCTTATCTTCGTAGAAATGTAATTCAAAAGGCGATTGGCAATGTTTCAGGTTATCGCAGTAATTATGCGAACTGGAAGGATAATCCGGTTGGGAAAGCGCCATCGTTCCAGACTTCACATTACGATATGCCAACGTATTACTATGACAACATGTATGTAGAAAAAGATGGTGCTGTAAAAATCAAGGTTTTCTTTGGCGGCGATTGGAAGTTTATACCGATCAGAATGAAGAAAACTGACATTTCTTACATTCGGAAACACTTCCACGGTTCTCTCAGTGCTCCGACTTTGGAAAAGAACCATGGTAAATGGTTCCTCCGTTTTGCTGTAACAGAAGATAAGAAACTATCTGAAATTGAAGTTTCTGATCAGACAGTTTGTGCTGTCGATTTAGGTATTAACAATGATGCGGTTTGTTCTATTATGAAGTCAAACGGAACTATCCTTGCCAGAAAGTTTATCAACTTTCCAAGTGACAAAGACCGGATGATTCATTCTGTAAATCGCATCAAAGCTATCCAACAGCACTATTGTCCAAAGCAGGTTCGTGGTTTATGGAATTATGTACAGCGCTGTAATGACGAACATGCTAAAAAGATTTCAAGAGCCATTGTGGATTTTGCAATTCTGAACAGTTGTGACTGTATCGTTTTTGAGCACCTCTCCTTCAAGGGTAAGAAAAGAGGTTCCAGGAAACAACGCCTTACTATGTGGAGAAAAAACGGGGTTATAAAATATGCAGAACATGATGCTCATCGACATGGTATCCACATCAGTCGCGTCTGTGCCTGGGGTACCAGTAAACTAGCGTATGATGGCAGCGGTGATGTGGTAAGAGATGAAGACAACCATTCTCTTTGTACCTTTGCCAATGGTAAAAGATATCACAGTGATTTATCTGCTTCTTACAATATCGGAGCTCGATATTTTGTAAGAGATCTATTCAATAACAAATCTTTTCCTGAAAAGGGAAAGTCTGACATGATGGCAAAAGTTCCATCCAGTCAGCGTAGAACCGAAACGACGTTAAGCACTTTATTGGAATGTAACGCATTCCTTGGTGCTTAACAGGACTTCGTCTACCTTTTGTTAGCCTTGGTGTGGTAACTACAGTCTTCGGATTGTAGGAGCTAAGCCTTGTACTGTATCAATTGTGTAGAAAGCCTGGCTTTCTAAAGAAGCTGGGTGAAGCCACATCTATAGTTTGCTTGCAAACTTAGGTGTGGAGGTTCACGACGTACTTTCTGGTGTAGTCTTCTGCCGGGATTGGCTTTTCGTAGTAGTAGCCCTGCACCAGTTTGCAGGTTGTGGTCTTGAGGAAGTCGCGCTGCTGCTTTGTCTCGACCCCTTCGGCAATGACTTCCATGCCGAGTTTGTCAGCCATGTTCATGACCGCGGAAACAATGATGAACGCTTTTTCTTCTTTCTTGTTGAAGTGCTGCGGCAAAAATTTCATATCCATCTTCAGCCAGTCAACGTCAATATCCCTCAGGGTATTCAGGGAAGAATAACTGCTTCCGAAGTCATCCATCAGGATGGTATAGCCGGCTTTGTGCAGTTCATTGATCCGGACCTTCATCATCTCCGGATTGGACATATAGGTGCTCTCGGTCAGTTCCAGCTGGAAGAGACTGCGCTTGATCTTATAATGTGCCAGCAGCTGATTCAGCTGGGATACCAGGTTGCCGTTATATAAGCTCACCCGGGAAATATTGACGGAGACAGGATCAGGATCATAGCCTGCCTGGATCCATGCATGGAGATATTCGGCAGTGTGCTGCCACATGTACCAGTCCAGCTGGGTAATAAAGCCATTGCGCTCAAACAGCGGGATAAACTGTCCGGGCATGATCATGCCGCGCTGGGGATGAAGCCATCTGACCAGTGCTTCTGCACCGCAGGCCCTGTTGGTACGCGGATCGATCTTGGGCTGGAAGTAAACCTGGAACTCTTCCTGCACCATGGCATTCTGCATTTCGTTTTCAACAAACACTTCATTGGAGATCGCGTTGTCCATCTCCCTGTCATAAACACCGATGTAATGATGATACAGGTGCTTTGACTGTTTGGCCGCCATCAGGGAACGGACCATCATACTTTCTACCGGTACGCTGCGATCATCGATATGATAGATGCCGAACGTCGGCTCCATGAAGTAATCACTCCGGTAGCTGCCAAGCAGTTTGGCAATGATCTCTGCATCTGTTTCAATCTGTCCCTGATTCTCAGGATGACAGAGGATGAACTGATCTCCGCCTACCCGGCAATAGGTACTGAAGTCATAGCCTGCCGCAACATAGCGGACAATATCCGCTTCATATTTAATCAGCCGGTTGCCTTCTTCTTCGCCCATGGAGGAGTTGAAGAGACGGAAGCGGTCAATGTCAAAGTGCACCATGATAAAGGACGTGCGCGGATGTGCTTTCAGCATCGCTGCAGTTTCAATCTGGAATCTGCGGCGGAGGAATACCCCGGTCAGTTCGTCGAAGTCATGGATCTGATGACGCTGTTCTTCTGCCAGCTGCTTTCCGGTCATGATCAGACCGGACAGACTGCCCAGCAGTTTCTCTTTCTTCACCGGAACCTTGATGCGGTTCAATGCGCCAAGCTCAAGCTCCACCGCTTCAGGGGTGACATCCATATCTCTTGGCTCCAGCACAATGACTGCAACCTGATGTTTCAACGTACGGATATACTGCAGCAGCTGCATGCCTTCCTGATCCAGATAGATCAGCACTGCCGCTATGGCATTTGCATGCATGGCAGCTTTGGCCGCGCCAAACCGATCGGCAGTCATGATCTGATACTGCCCATCCAGCATTGCTGTAATATTGTCGATCCGCTTCTGATTGTGATCAGCCAGCAGGACTGTCGGCTGTTTACCCTTGCGGCGTTTTCTGTCTCCCACAGCAGCACCCCGATATCTCTTTCTATCGAATTCGTTATACTGATGCAATTATACGCGATAAACATCACCGGAAACCACTGAAATACACACACTTGAGCCCAAATAACAGGCACTTCAATCCAGAAGAAATACCGCCATCTCAAAGACAGCGGTCAATTGACTTATTTTGTGTGCTTCTCGAACCAGCCCGTAATCTCTTCCAGGCGTCTGATCCGGTGCAGCGGCTTTCCGCTGCGGGACAGTTCGTGGTTCTCCCCATGGAAGATGACCATCCTGGTTTCCACTCCCCTGACACTCAGTGCCTGCATCATCTGCATGCCTTCGGGCATCGGGCATCTTCTGTCTTCATCACTGTGGATAAACAGCGTCGGAGTCTTGACCTTGTCGGCATACTTCAATGGCGAATGATCCCAGAGTGCACCGGTATCCTTGAAGACGTTGGCTGCGCCGCACTGATCGCCAGAGAACGGTACACCGATATCGCTCATGAAGGCTTCCGATACCCAGTTGGAAATAGAGCGCTGGGATGCCGCACAAGCAAAGCGGTTGGTATGACCGATGATCCAGTTGGTCATGAAGCCGCCGTAGGAACCGCCGGTCTCACAGAGTTTCTTCGGGTTGATGTTCGGATATGCCTTCAGTACGGCATCTGTGAAGTCCATCAGATTCTGGTAGTCTACACTGCCATACTGCCCGCGGATATCCGCAAACGCATCGCCTCTTCCATCCGATCCCCGGATGTTGGTAAAGAATACAACGTAACCCTTTGCACACCATACCTGCATCTCATGGAAGAATGCCTCGGAGTAGAGTGCCCTTGGCCCGCCATGGACATCCAGGACTGCCGGGTATTTCTTCTTTGTGCTGAAGCCTTCCGGTAACAGCACCCAGCCATGGAGCTTCTCTGAACCAGAAACATAATCAACCCGCTCTGGTTTGGCTACATAGGTATCCTTCAGCGCATCTTTGTTCAATGACGTCAGCTGTCTGACATGTCTGCCATTGAGATCCATTTCATACACTTCCATCAGGGAAGTGCTGGACTCGTACGCAAAGGCAACTTTATCGATGGAGGCATCCAGGAAGAATACAGCGCCCGGCTCTTTGAACAGCACGGACTTCCTGAAGGAAGAATCATACTTCCAGATACCGGAGCGGTCTTCATCACTGGCAATCGTGTAGAAGCAGTCACCGCTGACCTGGCTGGATTTGCCTGAGCCAAGGGCAGTGTCCACTGCCACACTGTTGTACAGGGAACGCTGCGGGTCTTTTACCAGTTCCAGTCCGTTCTTTGTGACCTTGTGGAACTTCAGTGTTTCATTACAGCCATATTCCTTCAGGTTGGAGGCCAGTACATACAGCTGTTTCTTCAGTACCAGAATGGAACCGATCGTGTAGTCTTTCTTGCCATACAGTGTATCTGTTTTCCCGCTGTCCGTATGATAGGCATACAGTTTCTGTGACAGCATGTCGTTATAGCCGTTCCAGGCAATGCCGGCATAATACACAATCTTGCCTGATACCTTCAGGGAAGTCAGGTCAAAGGCAGCCGGGGCAATCCGTTTGATCTGCAGGCCGTTCTTTGTGTTCACTGTAAACAGTGCAGTGCGCTGGCCGTTGATGAAGTTTCTGCCGTTGAACCAGTATGGCACTTCGTCTATGACCTGGTAGTCGGTTTCCTTCTTTGCGGCATCCTGTTTTGCCTTGCGCTGTTCTTCACTGTCTTTCCAGGCATCCGGATCGCTCTTCTTGATGACTGCTGAAGCAATGTAGAGATTCTCATTCACCTGCTCAAGGGAGCCCATGGCAAACGGCAGGGTGATCCACTCTTCCGCTTCGCCGCCATTGACATCCAAGAGATACAACTTGGTCACACCCGCCTCTTCATGGGCGATGTGTCTTGACAGGATCATGTGCGTATTGTCTTTCCAGCACACCAGGGAAGCGTTCAGTGTATGGGTCATCTGTTTTACACTGCCGTCTCTGGCCATCCACACATCACGCCTGTAGTCATTCTTCTTTTCATCTGCCCTGGCAACCTGAAAGCCAAGGACTGATCCATCCGGGCTGTACTGCAGGTTCTCCGGGAATCTGTAATTCAGGATATCCCTGATCTCAATCTGTCTGCTCATTTTGTATTCTCCCGTCTCTTCATTTCCCTGACCAGGAAGGTCATGGCAACCGTCTTGCCGTCCTGGATCCTGCCATCCACAATCGCATCCGTGATCTCATCAAGGCTCATCCGTGAAAGATTCAGGAATTCATCCGGGTCCAGATTCTGGCCGCAGAACTTTCCCTTCTTTGCGTAGTACATGCCGATCTGTTCAGAGTCATAGGCCGGGGTTGGAATATTGGTGCCAAGGAATACAAAGTCCGTTCCCTCATAGCCGGTCTCTTCCACAATCTCACGTTTTGCCGTTGTAAGATCATCTTCTCCCGGTTCGCGTTTACCGGCCGGGTATTCCATGGTCGTCATGTTCTGGGCATAGCGCCACTGGGTGACCATGAAGAACTTTCCTTCTTCATCTTCCATGGCAATGCCGACACCGCCATGATGCTCCACCACTTCCCGCTGGACAATCTGCCCATCCGGCAGCTGTGCCTGATCCACTCTCAGATTGATGACTGCACCATGATACTTATAATCTGTAGAAATCTGTTTCTCATCATATTTCATTTTCTTATACCATCCATGTACTATTATATGATCAACAGGAGGAATAAGACATGGATCAGAAGGTCTACTTTGCCGGCTCCATCCGCGGCGGAAGGGAAGATTCCGCCCTGTATCATGACATCATTGCCTATATCAAAGAAACAATACAGTACTGACGGAACACGTCGGCGATCTTTCAAAGTCTGTCCTGGAACAGGGCAGGTCCAAAGGTCAATCACCCCGCCTGACGTGTAACTTGTCAGACGAGGCTTGTGAGAAATCATAAGCCTGATTGATTAGCCTCAGTTCTGTAAGGAACTACGTTATTCAGTGCAGCGTCAGAGTGCTCCACAAGCCCTGACCTCCTGGTTCTGTCATTAAACATCTCTATAGGGTATGGGGAAGTGTGACAGAAATCTTCCATCACTGAATCACATTGGCGTTGTGGAACACCCCGTAAGGGGAGATCCCTGTGGTCTGCAGTACACAGGAAGTGCGTAAGCACGCATCAAAAAGAAAGGAGACATTGGATATGCAATTCGTTGCAGTGATCAGTAAAAGCGGAAAACGTCTGATGCCTACTTCTTTCTACCGGGCACGAAAGCTGATCGACAGCGGCCGTGCTACTATCTACAGTTACAGACCGATCTTTACCATTCAGCTCACTGACAGGGAAGATGGAGACACACAGGAGATTGAATACTGCTGTGATACCGGATACCTGCACATTGGGATCTCAATCAAGTCACATCAGCACGAGTATGTAAGGGAACAGAGAGACTGCTTATCAGACGAGGTACAGAA
>JAKVJO010000008.1 GCA_022486935.1 Solobacterium sp.
AGTGTCGCTGAACAGTTCTCCGGACTGAAGGGAATCTATGTGCCGGTCAAGGATACCGTCAGAAGCTTCCGCGAGATTCTCGACGGCAAGTATGATGATCTGCCGGAACAGGCATTCCTCTCTGTCGGTACTGTTGAAGATGTAGTCAAGAAGGCAGAGACCCTGAAATGAGTACGATCCACTGCCGCATTGTGACTCCCCAGGGAGTCTATCGTGAGATGGACGCATCGATTATCAACATCGAGGCTGAAGGCGGCCAGCAGGGAATCCTGCCGGAACATATGCCGCTGGTAACCATGCTGAAGATTGGCAAACTCACGACCGAGGAAAAGGAAGGCCGCAGGGAATATGCCATTGCCGGCGGACTGTTCTACTTCCGTGACAACAAGGCAGATATCCTGACGGATGCGATTGAATCCAAAGAAGATATTGATGAATCACGTGCCGAGGCCGCAAGACAGCGTGCTGAAGAACGGATTGGCTCCAAAGATCCAAACGTTGATCTGAAGCGTGCCCAGGTAGCACTGGACAAGGCAATCAACCGAATCAACGTCAAGTCACACTGAACACCCTGAACTCCAGGGTGTTTTTCAATACAGAGGCGCGAATATCCGGAATATACTCCGAAAAGTTGATGAAAGCAGTGAGATTCCGGATTGAACGCCGTGAATATCTTGATTTTCTGATCCGCCAGAAAGACAAAAAGATGATCAAGGTGATCAGCGGAGTGCGCAGATGCGGCAAATCAACGCTGTTTGATCTGTATATCTGCTATCTGCTGTCCCATGGCATTGACCAGGATCAGATCATTGATATCAACTTTGAAGATATCAAAAATGAAGCACTGAATGATTATCATGTGCTCTATGAGACAGTCATGAAACGGCGCATTCCCGGCCGTATGACGTACGTCTTCCTTGATGAGATCCAGAACTGCAAGGGCTATGAGAAAGCGGTGGACAGTCTGTATATCCAGGAAAACATGGATCTCTACATCACCGGATCCAATGCTTATTTCATGTCCGGAGAACTGGCAACGCTGCTGTCTGGAAGATATGTGGAGATCGGCATGCTGCCGCTGTCATTCCGCGAGTTCAGAAATGCAGCAGATCCAGACAGACCGCTCATTGACAGTTACAACGACTACCTGATGACGTCATCTTTTCCATATGCACTGCAGTACCGCGGCCATCAGCAGGATGTGAATGAATTTCTGCGGGGACTGTATACAACGATCCTGCTGAAAGATGTTGTCAGCAGGAATCAGATCCGCAATGTAGAGATGCTGGAAGATGTGATCCGCTATCTGTTTGACAATATCGGAACCAGGCAGACTTCCGGAAAACTCGCCGGCTATATGACAGCACATCACCGGAAGATCGATGACAAGACGGTTGATAAATATATCCAGGCACTGAAAGATGCTTTGATCTTCTACCAGGCAAAGCGGTATGACATCAAGGGAAAACAGATTCTTGAGACAGAATCCAAGTACTATGCAGTGGATATCGGACTGCGGTATATGCTGTTGGGATATCAGAATACTGACCGCGGTCACATCTTGGAAAACATCATCTTTCTGGAACTGAAACGAAGAGGCTATGAAGTATTCATCGGGCAGAGCGGAAAGAACGAAATTGACTTTGTGGCATTGAAGAACAACGCGCCGGTGTACATCCAGGTAACGGAGACTGTGCATGATCAGAGTACATTACAGCGGGAACTGAAGCCGCTGCAGGATATGAAGAACCATTACCAGAAGATGATCCTGACACTCGATAATGATCTGCCTTCAGACTACGACGGGATCCAGGTCCGCTATGCCCTGGACTGGCTGATTGAAGAATAGGCAATTAAAAAGATCCGTACTTGGGAGAGTCGGATCTTTATCCACATAACAGACGAAAGGGGAAATCGTTCTTTTCTGTCTATCAGATGGCTGCTTCAAGCCGGCATTCGTGATTGGTGAGCCAGCTGTATAAACGTGAGCCGTAAGCGGCTCTTGCGATTGGCATATCTTCATCCGGAGTTCCTTCCGGGATATAGGCATAATCGAATCCATCAATGGCTGCAGTCTCAAGACGGTCATTGATTTCTCGGACACCGGTCATATCAATCAGTACTTCACCGCAGTTCTCTTCGGCAATGAGTTCGGCATCGCGCAGTGTTTCATCACTGGAAATTCCCATCACACTGACAATGTCAGCTCCGGCATCATAGGCCAGCTTCGCATTCAGAACATCTTCTCCGGTAATCTTGAGGTCAACCATGAATCTGGCATTGGGATACTTGACCTTCAGGTTGCGGATCGCATCTGGATCATTCATCAGGGAGAATGCATAGCCAAGATTGATAATGCAGGATTCATTTGGATTCATCTCACTGCAGCACTGATAATCGTAGAGTTTAACGTTCTTCATATTGAAACCTCCTTCAGGTTCTTCAAGTTCAGCTTTTCTTTTGTTTCACTGTCCAAGGTGTCAGTCAGTACATAGTCGAAGTCTGTGAACTTTGCATACTGGTAGTGACTTGCCATGGCAAACTTTGTCCTGTCACTGGCAAGAACATTCATGCTGGCCCGGCTCATGACAGTCAGGTCAATGGCACGTTCATCGGTACTGACAGTTGCCGGACCATCACAGTTCAAACAGCCATCCATGCCGAGGAAGCCAATGTCGAAGCAGATGGATGATACCTGTCTGACCGCATCATCACCATAGGTGCGTCTGCCGGTTCTCAGGTACTCCCCGCCCAACACAATAATCTTGGATCTGCCGCCGGCGAGAATGGAAATCATGTCAATGGAATTGGTTACCACCGTCAGATTCTTGCGCAGGGTCAGCAACTTGCATAAGTAGAGCAGTGTACTGGATGCGGAGAAGTAGAGAATCATGTCATCCTTGATCATTTCAAAGGCGGCTTCTGAGATCGCCTTCTTGGCATCTGTGTATTCGCGCATACGCAGTTCCATGGGTGATTCTGCTCCGTTCATCCGTAAGGATGCAGTGCCCCGGTTCCGATACAGGAATCCTTTCTCTTCCAGAAAGGTGAGATCGCCGCGGATCGTTTCCGGTGTAACCTTCAGTGTCTCGGCCAGATCTGTAACCTTGACGCTGTCCTGTCTCAGCAGGATCTTCCGGATCTCTTCCCGGCGGGTATCGTTGTTTCTGCTCATTGGGGCCTCCTTACAATTCTCATCATATTGAAATCCAAATATTCTTCAATAGAATCATACAATCTTTTTGAAACAGAAGGAATAATCTATTGATCAAAAGAAAATAACGTTCTGAGCAGGGAAAACCAAAAGGAAATTCAAAAATCAGGCATAAAGAAAGCAGACAGCTATTTCAACTGTCTGCCGGAGTTCAGTTACTCCTGTTTCTGGTCTGTGTTCTGTTTCTCTCTGGCTGCTTTGTACTTCTCGGCAACGCTTGGTCCGCTGGTTGGTGTCTTGGGTTTCTTCGGGTGTTTCTTCCGGTAGCTGCGGATGATCAGGTAGATAATCAATGCGACAGCGGCGATCGGTATGAGGTAGATCAGCAGGAAGAGCAGTGTCTCCAACAGGTTCACGAAGAACTTCCAGGAATCAGAGAACGTATTCTTCAGACGGTCCAGGAAGGTGGAGTCTTTGCGTACCACAGAATTCTTTGAATACTCCAGTACTTCATTCAGCTGGATATTGATCGTGGACATGGCCACTTCGTTATCGAGGTTGGCCAGATCACTCTGATACTGATTCAGTTCTGTTTCCACTTCAGACAGACGTGACTCAATCGAGATCATGTCATCAACGGTCGTTGCCTGATCCATCATTTCCTGCAGGCGTTCCTGTTCTTTCTGAAGTGCGGCAATCGTAATGGACTTGTCATTGTACTGCTTGGTGATGTCATCCCGGTTGGTGGACTGGGAACGCACTGAACCAAGTGAGGTCGCATCACTCATATAAGCAGTGAAGTTGTCAGAAGGAATGCGGATGGTCAGGTAGTTGGAACGCAGGTTGGAATCATCGGTGTATTCAGAAGAAGACTCAATGGTGATCGTTCCATCTGAGGCATCTTTGTTCAGTATGGCCATGCTGGCATCATAGTCGGTGGTCTCAATACTCAGACTGCCGGTATAGACAATCTTCTTGGTGGAATCTGATGTTGTGAGTTCGCCGGAAGAATCGTTGCCTGTTGATTCAGCGACAGTATCTGCGGCAGCGTAGTTGCCATAGCCGCTACCGGTTGCGGAATGTGAATTTGAAGCAGCGCTGTTTGACGAGCATCCTGCCAGCAGGAACACAGCCATCAGCGCAGTCATGATCTTTTTCATGGGGAGTACCTCCGCTGTTATCATAACAGAAGTACCGGCAATACAAAATCAGTTGACAAGTATACTTGGCAGATGCTACTGTATGAGTGTGCCAAGGATACTTGGCAGTGAGGATAACATGGAAAAAGAAGAAATCCTGAACCGGGCGCAGCAGGGAAAAGACGATGAATACCAGCAGGCAATTGAAAACAGGGCGCTGATTGCAGGTACAGCAGCTGCCGCAATTGCCATGGCAGTGATCTATATCATTCTGACGGTCAATCAGCCAGACGCTACCGTCCGTTTCTTTGGCAGTGAGGTACATGTCGGTACGCTGATTATCATGCCGGCATTCTTTGGAACGATGTTCTATTCCTGGGCAAAGTACATCAGACTGAAACAGAAGCGGTATCTGGTCATTGGATTGATCAGTGTGTTTGCAGTGGTCATCCTGATCATGCGCCTGTGCGGAATGTTCGGGGGCTTTCATGGATGAGGAGCTGAAACTCAACAACCGTCTGAAGCAGGCGCGCACGGAGCACCATCTGTCCCAGACCGAACTGGGCAGACAGGTTGGCGTTTCCAGACAGACGATCTGTTCGATTGAAACAGGAGAATACTGTCCTTCAGCCAAACTGGCCATGCTGCTGTGTGTGGCGCTGGATGTGAAGTTTGAAGAACTGTTCTATTTCTGATTGATATTAAGCAGGCTGAATTCAGCGGCTGAAAGAAAAGGCTGACTATGACAACACTCAGGGAAGATGCAAAGCAGATCATCAGAAGAAGTATTGCAGAGGCGATGCCGGATCAGGCAGTGCGCAAGGCACTCAGACAGATCCATATCGGCAGCGGGAAGCTGATTCTGGTTGCTGTGGGGAAAGCCGGCTGGCAGATGGCTTCTGCCGCATCGTTGCAGTTGGGCGATCGCATCACTGCCGGCATCTGCATTACCAAGTATGATCATGTCAAAGGAGACATCCCCAATGTGAGATGTTATGAAGCAGGACATCCAGTACCTGATGCCAACTCCATTACAGCTGCCAGACAGGCAGAGTTCATGGTTCAGAATCTTTCCAAAGAAGATACTGTACTGATGCTGATATCAGGCGGCGGCAGTGCGCTGTTTGAAGATCCGAAGGTGCCACTGGAACAGCTGCAGGATCTGACAGAACAGATGCTTGCATGTGGGGCCGATATCACGGAGATCAATGTGATCCGCAAGCGGCTGTCCAACGTCAAGGGCGGCAGGTTTGCCGAACAGTGCAAGCCGGCCAGAGTGTATTCCATTATTCTTTCGGATGTGATCGGCGATCAGCTGGATCTGATTGCCAGCGGACCGACAGTACTGGATCACTCCACAACAGAACAGGCAGAAGAGATTGTCCGGAAGTATCATCTCCATCTTTCTGAAGCAGCACAGCAGGCACTGCTGATAGATCTGCCTGCAGAACTCAACAACTCCACTGCAGTCATGACAGGCAGTGTGAAGCAGCTGTGCACAACTGCTGCAGAAGAATGTCGGAAGCTTGGCTATGAAACACAGATTCTGACTTCATCATTGACCTGTGAGGCAAGGGAGGCAGGAAGGTTTCTCTCTGCCATTGCAAAGGATCATCAAACTGAAGAAAAGAGCCTTGCCTTTATCTGCGGCGGCGAAACAGTGGTGCATCTGAGCGGAACGGGAAAAGGCGGGCGCAATCAGGAACTTGCACTCAGTGCAGCCGAGGGACTGGATGGCTTGAAGAATACAGCACTGCTCTCAGTTGGCAGTGATGGAACAGACGGACCGACCGATGCAGCAGGCGGCTATGTAGATCAAAGCACTGCAGAATTGCTGCGCAGTCAGGGCGTATCGATTCAGGACATACTGAGAGAGAACGATGCCTGGCACGCCCTGAAAAAATGCGATGGGCTGATCGTGACCGGGCCGACCGGAACGAATGTCAATGACCTGACAGTATTGTTAATCAAACGGAATTGAGTAAATGAATGCACTGGATCAGATCCTGTACAGGAATGATGCAGTGTTTTTCTTTGCGCTGAATTAACACTTGTGTGATCTGTTTGACACCTGAACTGTGCTACCATGTATTCATCAGGCAGTACGGATTCCAAGATCATAGTCAGATAAAGGGGGCAGTCTTCTGTGAAGTTGAATACGAAACGCACGGTGCTTGTCGGATTTGCATTCTTATCCATTGCCGCATTCTGGCAGATGTACAACAATGTCATACCGCTGATTCTGACCAATACATTCCACATGGATGAAACCTGGTCGGGTGTCATCATGGCGGCTGACAATGTGCTGGCACTGTTCCTGTTGCCGTTCTTTGGGGCGAGGTCCGACCGATGCAAGAGTAAGATGGGAAGACGTATGCCGTTTATCCTGTTTGGCACGATTGGCGCAGTGATCCTGATGATGGCACTGCCAATGATTGACAACAGTTACTTTGCGGCTGCGTCAAAGAGTAAGGAAATCCTGTTTGTAGTCGTACTGCTGTTATTACTGGTTGTCATGGGTACGTACCGCAGTCCGGCAGTTGCACTGATGCCGGATGTCACGCCGAAGCCACTGCGATCCAAGGCCAACGCCATTATCAATCTGATGGGCGCGATCGGCGGTATTACCTACCTGATCCTGGCATCGATCCTGTACAGCACCAAGCGTACAGCAGGGCTGGCACACATCAACTACTTCACGCTGTTTGCGATTGTCGCAGGCATCATGATGGTTGCGGCCATCATCGTCAAACTGACGATCCATGAGCGTGATATTGAGAAAGAAATGCAGTCCTATGAGACTGCCCATCCGGAAGAGAATCTCGCTGAGAAAGATGAAACAACCGGTAAGGAAGAACTTCCTCCGGAAGTAAAGAAGAGCCTGAAGTTCCTACTGCTTTCGATCTCCCTCTGGTTCATTGGCTACAATGCCATTGAAACCTGGTTTACGACTTATGCCAATCATGTCTGGGGCATGTCACTGGGCAGTGCTTCTGTCTGTCTGACCATTGCGACCGTCGGCGCAATCATCTCCTATATTCCAGTCGGCTCCATTGCTTCAAAGATCGGCAGGAAGAAGACGATCCTGATCGGTGTTGGATTACTGACCTGCAGCTTTGCGGCAGCCTTTGTCTTCACCCTTGCCAGCAGTACCTTCTCACCATTCCTATATGTACTGTTTGTACTGGTTGGTGTGGGCTGGGCATTTATCAACGTCAACTCCCTGCCAATGGTGGTGGAGATGTGCAAGGATTCTGATATCGGCAAGTTCACCGGTCTTTACTACACCTTCTCCATGGCAGCCCAGACCATTACTCCGGTTGTGGCAGGCTGGCTGCTGCACAATGTGAGCTATGACAGTCTGTTTGTCTATGCGGGCGTCTTTTTGGCACTGAGTTTCATGACCATGCAGAAAGTTCAGCACGGTGACAGCAGGGATATCACCAAGAAGGGTCTGGCGTCCTTCGATACAGACTGATCTGAACCAGAACAAACGATATCAACAGCAGCGGCGGTATCCATGATGGGTATCGCCGTTTGACTGACCGGGTGTCAAGCGCTGACAAACAGTATGAAGTGCGGGTATCATGCACATCTCTGACGGGTACAATGGAGATAGAAAGATTATAAGCAGTACCAGTTTCTCCATTCTGGCATATAGGAGGCCATGATATGAATTTCAAACGGGTGGGTGTTGTCTTTTTGCTATCTTCATTTGTACTTACAGGCTGTTCTTCTGGATCTACTGCCGCTTCTTCATCTTCCAACGCAAAAGAAGTGAACAGTACCTCATCTACTGCAGCTGCAGCGACCGCAGCCGCTAAAACAGCAGCCCCGGATTTTTCTGAAACGATCGTTGATGATGATAATGTACTCTTCCAGATTGTCAGTACAGAAAGTTCAAATGTATTCCGCGCTTATGGATGGAATGTATACATCGAAAACAAGACCGACAAAAATCTGATGTATTCATTGAGCGATGTATCAGTGGATGGCTATATGTGCGATCCCTTCTGGGCAAAGACAGTTTCTGCAGGGATGAAGGCAAACGAAGAAATATCCTGGGCCAAAACGACATTTGAGACAGCCGGTATTACAGATGTCACAAATGTAACGTTCACTCTGACAGTCTATGATTCTGATGACTGGACTGCGGATCATCTGATCGATACACAATACACCGTGTATCCACAGGGAGAAGCGGCTGACCGGGATTACCCAAGAGTTCCAGTGGATGGGGAAGAAACGCTGTTCGATAACGACTCCTGCACAATGGTGATTCTCGGACAATCAGAAGACTCTTCATTCTATGCGTTCTCTGAAAATGTATATCTGGAAAACAAAACGGATCATACTCTGATGTTCTCGACAAATGACGCAACAGTGAATGGATATATGTGTGATCCTTACTGGGCGGTAACGGTTGCTCCAATGAAGAAATGCTATACATCGATCGACTGGTCTACTTCAACATTTGAAAATAACGGCATCACTTCAGTGGATACGATTACGCTGCCGATCAGGGTATATGACAGCGATAACTGGACAGGTTCGAATTTTGTTGATGATACATTCACGTTGAATTTCTGATTGAATCACAAAAAAGATATGGCTCAGTTACTGCTGGCCATATCTTTTGAGTCTGCAGACTGGATGATTGAGCCGGTATCGGCATTCACAAAATCCACATGATAGTTATCCGGATCGGTTCCGTTGAACTTGTTGTACAGCGCTCCATACATATAGAACACAAGGACAGAGATTGATTCACCGGCGCCCAGTGTTGTTGAAGTGGTTGTGACGGTGAATGAAGTGAAGTCATCGTTATGATCCACAGCAGTCATACTCGGGTAGGTGTCTGAACCAGGCATCTCACTCAGTGTCTGATCCAGTGATTCTTTGATCTGACTCATCATCTCAGCGTGCTGTGCTTTGGTCATGACATAGGTGACACTGCCATCTTCGTTCAGTACAGCTGATTTCCAGCCATACTTCTGACACGACGCATCCAGCGTTTCCTGAGTGGTGTCATCGCTGACCAGATCAGAAGGGATTGTAATCTCAACAGAGAATAAATTCTGGTCTACCGAAACGTCGCCGAGTGTGTCAATTGAGGAAGCGCTGCTTTCGGCAGATGCGGTACTGACAGCGGGCGACTGAGAAGAAACAGAAGAGCTTCCGGATGAACAGCCGGATGACGAAATGAGCAGAATACCGCTGATGAATAATACAAATAGTCGTTTCATGTTTTACCTCGCCAGTTAGGATTCTTTCAATGCAATTATATCAATCACCCGTGATCGATATGGTCACTGAGGTGAACAGTTGACTCCGGTTTGCGGCACTTCAAGCCAGACCCTGAATTAGTGATCAATTGCCCAAACGTTCAAAAATCTGCACGCGTGCAGATTTTAGCGCGCTGAAATATGCATCGATGCAGATTTTCAGGCGTTCATGATGAAATGTCTGTGTTTTTTCACAAAGTCAGTCCTGATTGATCTGATCCAGGATGTTCAGCAGTTCGAGTGGTTTTCTGACATACGGGTGATTGCCGTCAGAGACAGATCCCTCTTTGGCAAGAGACTGTACGCCATGGATTCCATACTGCTCTGCCCCAATGAGGTTCTTGGAAAGATCATCAATAAAGACGGTCTCATTCCCGGGCAGATCCATCTGTTTCAATGCGTCAGTATACATGATCGGATCCGGCTTGAATTTACCAAAGGTATAGGAATACGTTCTGGTAGAAAAGAAGTCATACAGTCCAGCCTGTTTCAGGCTGGCGTCAATGCAGGGGAATGTATCAGAGATCAGCCCAAGCCGGTATCCCTGCTGTTTCAGCTGGCTCAGCAGTGCAATGGCACCTTCCAGGGGCAGGTACTTGTCATTGTTGTATGTACGCTCATGGGCCAGTGCTCTTGCATGTGCTTCATCAATGGAATAACCGGGCAGGGTATTCATCAGGATGTAGAAGTACTGCGTGAAGATGTCTTCTTCATCATCAAGTGTTTTCAGAAGATGATTCTGATAGACAGGTGCCATGGCCTGATCAATCGCATGGTCCCAAACTTCAGCAGAAAAGGATTCTCTTCTGACTTCCGGGTATTCTTTATAAAAGTGTTCTGTCAGGTTCCAGTCACCGGATACCGGGTATTCCAGTGTCCAGCCGATATCAAAGAAGATGCCGTTGATTTTTCTCATTGAAATTTCTCCCTGCACTATAGGAGCACTATACCACAGGCTGTATAATCTTGTTATGGCACACAGGAAGAAACGGAAGATACGCTACGGCAGGGTGTTGTTTTTGTTTGGCATCATTGTATGCATGGTACTGTCCATGGCACTGCTGTTTCAAAGCTGCTTCAAACAGGAAGTGGCTGTTGAGCCAACACCGACACCGGATCCGAGGTATCTGAATACCTATGACTGGTCGAATCTTTCGGCAGATACCGATCTCTATACGTATGAAGATGATACCTATACCTCTTCCTTTGGCATTGATGTTTCCTTTCACCAGGGTGACATTGACTGGCAGAAGGTCAAGACGGCCGGTGTGGAGTTTGCGATCATCCGGGTTGGCTACCGCGGATATGAGTCCGGCATCCTGAATGAAGATACCCAGTTCAGAACGAACATGGAAGGGGCAGCCGCTGCCGGGATCCCGGTTGGTGTTTACTTCTTCTCTTCGGCAATTACCACGGAAGAGGCAGAGGAAGAAGCCGGGTATGTACTGAATGAAATCAGTTCGTATGGCGTCACCTGTCCAATCGTCTATGACATGGAGAATGTCGGAGAAAATGACCGCATCCAGTTTCTGAGTATCCAGGAACGGACAGACATTGCGTCTGCGTTCTGTGCAAAGATCAAAGCAGCCGGCTACGAGCCGATGATTTACGGCAGTGTAAGCTGGCTGAGCAATATGCTGTATACCTGGAAGCTGCAGGACAGCTATCCATTCTGGGTGGCTTCCTATCACATCACGACAAAGGACCCGGAATACAGCTATGTATTCGAAATGTGGCAGTATGACAATACCGGTACGATTGACGGCATTGAAGGAGCGGTTGACCTGAATCTCTGGCTCAGGAAAAAGAACTGATCAGACGTCGACTTCCTGTTCTTCCTGGCCCATGGATACCGGCTGTACCGTGCCTCTTGATAAGTCCCGGATCGTATCCGGGATTTCTTTTAACTGCGTTTCAAAATAGCAGGTGACCTGGTCATGATACTGGATGTCCTTGATGGTGACATTCCTGCGCAGCCATCCTTCCAGGGTGCCGCTCAGTTCATAGGGATAGGTGACAGACCACTCATCCAGCAGTACGGTGTCCAGTTTCGCAGCATCCTTCAATGCGTCAGTGACAGCACCGGAGTAGGCCCGGATGAGTCCGCCTGCCCCAAGCTTGATCCCGCCGAAGTAGCGGATCACACAGGCACAGGTATTGGTAATACCGGAATGCAGCAGTGCTTCCAGCATCGGTACACCGGCGGTACCGGCAGGTTCATGGTTGTCACTGGAGCGCTGGATTTCATTATTCTTTCCAATGATAAATGCCGTACAGACATGCGTGGCATCGGAGTATTCTTTACGGATTGCCTCAATATAAGTTCTGGCTTCTTCTTCTGTGAAGACAGGTGAAAGGCAGGCAATGAACCGGCTCTTTTTGATGACTGTTTCCTGACGTACTTCGTTCTTCAGCCGCATGCAGTATTCCCCTTGTCGGTATTATTGTATCGCGAATGCGGATGAGAGTGCTCTGCGGTATAATACGCAGGTAAGGAAACTGAGTGAACGATGGGAAAAATCAGACAGCTGGATGAACAGACTGCGAATATGATCGCGGCTGGCGAAGTAGTAGAGAGACCGATGGGTGTTGTCAAGGAACTGGTCGAGAATGCCATTGATGCAGGGAGTACGAGAATCACCGTCTCTGCAGAAGAAGGCGGGATCAGTAAACTGACCGTCACAGATAACGGCTGCGGCATGGATGCACAGGATGCGTCCATGGCCTTTGAACGTCATGCGACCTCCAAGATCCAGGATGAACATGATCTGTTTGATATCCATACACTGGGCTTCCGTGGAGAAGCACTGCCTTCGATTGCCTCCGTATCCAAACTGACTCTGAGCACCTCAGACGGTAATGATGCGACCCGGGTCAAGATTGAATACGGCAAGCTGATCTCGGTCTCTTCCTATCCCTGCAACCAGGGAACAGAGATCTCGGTTGAGGGGCTGTTCTACCGCACCCCGGCAAGACTCAAGCACCTGCGTTCGGGTGCCTATGAGAACTCACTGATCCAGGATGTCATTACCCGCTTTGCGATGAGCCATCCGGAGATTGCGTTTACCTTCATTGCCCAGGATAAAGAGGCGTTCCGCACCACCGGCCAGGGCAGTCTGCAGGAAGTGCTGTATGCGGCCTGGGGCAGGGAAGCGGCAGAGAATGCCATTCCCGTTGACTTCAAGGACTTTGACTATCATGTCACAGGCTATCTGATCAAGCCCAGTGTGACCAGGGCTTCCAGAAACTTCATGCATGTATTTCTGAACGGCCGCATGGTCCGTACCTACCGTTTATATAAAGCCATCCAGGATGGCTATGAAGACTTCATCGTCAAGGGAAGAAATCCCCTGGCCGTGCTGTCCATTGAAATGGATCCGCATCTTTTGGATGTGAATGTGCATCCATCCAAGTGGGAAGTCAGGCTCTCCAAAGAGAACCAGCTGGAATACCTGATCACCCAGAATGTACGCAAGGCACTGCAGAATACCATCCTGGCGCCCAAGGCAGAAGTACGCCAGCCCCAGGAAAAGACCACATACTATGAACCGATCCGCATGAAGATGGAAGAACCGGCAATCCCGCCGGTGGTACAGGAACCGGAGCCTGTTTATAACGGGCTGCACAGCCTTGACGCAGCACCGCAGGCAACAGCACCTGTTACATTACCGCAGGAAACAGAAGAAGTCCCGCCTGTAGTGCAAACGCCGCAGCCGGAAGTACAGACCTTTCCTGAGATGCAGGTCATCGGCCAGCTCCATGGCAAGTTTATCCTGTGTGCTGTTGCCGAAGGACTTGCCGTTCTTGATCAGCATGCCTGTCAGGAGCGGGTGCACTATGAAGAGATCAGGGCGAAGCTGAATGTGAATCCGGCCATGACGGATCTTCTGGTGCCGGTTACCATCCATGCCGGAAATGACCTGGTCGCAAGAGTCGCAGAGATCAATGCGGCAGACGAAGATCTGCATATTGTCTTTGAGCCGTTTGGACCGGATACGCTGATTGTGCGTACGATTCCGCTCTGGATGAAGGAGGTAGATGCCGAGCCGTTCTTACAGGATGTGCTGGACAACTTCCGCAATGATACCCACTCTACCTATGCCCACATGGAAAAGAAGAAGATCGCAACCATGGCCTGCCATCATTCCATCCGCTTCAACCGGAATCTGACCATGGATGAAATGAGAGAAGTAGTCCGTCAGCTTTCGCGGTGCGAGAATCCATATCACTGCCCGCATGGAAGACCGACCTTTGTGATCCTGGATGAAAAGACACTGACAAAGGAGTTTTTACGGTGAGGAAGGTACTGGTCATTGCCGGTCCTACCGCATCCGGAAAGACGGCCTTTTCATTGAAGATGGCGCATCTTCTGAATGGCGAGATCATCAGCGGGGATTCCGTGCAGGTATACCGCGGGCTGGATATCGGCTCCGGTAAAATCACAGCTTCAGAGATGGAGGGCATCCCCCATCATTTAATCGATATCCTGGGTTTTGAAGATCAGTACAGTGCAGCCGATTTCCAGAAAGCCGCACGGCATGAGATTGATACCTGTTCGGGATTTCCAATCATCTGCGGCGGTACCGGCCTGTATCTGAAGGCCTGTCTTTATGACTACTCCTTCAGTGAGGAAACAGAACAGGAACCGGCTGATCCAACCCTGGAAGCGCTGGACAATGACACGCTGTACGCCATGCTGAAAGAGGCAGATCCGATCCAATCAGAAAAGATCCACCCGCATAACCGCAGACGGCTGCTGAGAAGTCTGACGATCTACCGGCGCACTGGCAGACCGCAGTCGAGCATTGAACAGTCGCAGTCGCATGAGATGATCTATGATACCTTCATTGCCGGCTGTACGATGGACCGTGATCAGCTCTATGCAAGGATTGACCGCCGGGTAGAGGGCATGATCCATGATGGCCTTCTGAATGAAGTGGAGAACCTGCTGAAACATGGTGTCTCATTTGAATCACCCTGCATGCATGGGATCGGCTATCAGGAATGGAAGCCGTACGCGGAAGGAAATGCAACCGTGGAAGAAGTGACTGCTGAGATCCAGAAGCACTCCCGGCAGTATGCCAAGAAACAGTACACCTGGTTGAATCACCAGATGCCGGTGCACTGGTTCAACAGTACAGATGAAGAAGATACAAAACGGATGATTCAGGAGATCATGACATGGGCGAAGTAATCAGAACAGAAGAACAGCGCACTGCCTTACTGCTTGGCGAACCGGCAATCAAGATCCTGCATCACAGTACGGTTGTGGTATGCGGGGTTGGCGGGGTTGGCTCCTATGCCGCAGAAGCCCTGTCAAGAAGCGGAATCGGGCATCTGATCCTGATTGACAAGGATACGGTTGATATCACCAACCTCAACCGGCAGATCATGGCCCAATATGATACTGTCGGCCAGGATAAATGCGATGTCATGAAGCAGCGGATTGAAGGGTATAATCATTGCTGTACGGTAGACTGCATCAAAGCATTCTTTTCAAAGGAGAATGCGTCAGAGATCCTGCATGGTGCAGACTATGCGATTGATGCGATTGATACTGTCTCTTCCAAACTGGATTTCATGGAATCCTGCCGCAGTCAGAACGTGCCGTTTATTTCTTCCCTTGGCATGGGCAACCGGCTGGATCCATCCAAAGTACAGATTACGGATCTCTGGAGTACGTCTGGCGATCCACTGGCAAGGTGTGTACGTGAACAGGCAAGGAAGCGGCAGCTGTCCGGTGTAATTCCGGTATTGTTCAGCAGTGAGCAGCCGCGCATCATCCAGCATACCGAGATCAATCCGGACGGGGCGACCCGCAAGGATCGGATCCCGCCGGCCAGTGCGATGTTTGTGCCGGCAGCCGCAGGCCTGCTTGCGGCCAGCAGTGCAGTGCGTGTACTTCTTGGAGAAAACATTCTATGACAAAAAAAGAAAAAACAAATTCAGAAAAGATCAGGGATCAGTTCATTGCCGAAGGGCTGCTGCGGGGCTGTGTCATCGGCTGTATTGCATCAGCGGTGGTATTACTGATGGGCGTGACCAGCAATTCCTGGTATTACATCAAGGATCTGATCAGCTGGCTGGCATTGATTGTCGTGATTGCCTCAGTGATCGGTTCACTGATTGCCTCGATTTCCCAGTACCGCAAGATTACCTACGCCGTGCGGATTGAAGAGTTGACCTGGGGCGGAGACTTTGACGCTGAGCCATTGAGTGAACTGGCAGACAGCGGCACCTTCTATACCGCCAGTGAGTTTCTGGTATGGCACCGTGAGCAGCAGTATCAGGTATTCCACAAGCGCAATATTTCAAGAATCGACAATGTCGGAAGACGGCAGATCCCGGGCAATCATCTGGCCATGGTCAGAATCACTTCCCGCAAAGGGGTGGAATCAGTACTGCCATATGAGATCTCTGCAGATGTCAACTTCCTGAGGGAATTGATCAACTGGGTCAATCCGGACGCATTGAAGCCGAAGCAGCCGGAAGAAGCACCCAGAGAAGAGCAGCCAAAGGCAGATCCGGTATGTCCTTCCTGCGGGGCAGTGAATCATACCGGTGCAGTGTTCTGCGCCTACTGCGGCACCAGACTGAATCCCACAGACCCGACAGAAGATGCCCATGGAGAAAGCCTGAATGATCTTGGCTATGAACCGCTGGGCCAGAAACAGGAAGCACCTGCCAGCAATCCGGTCACCGGTACAACCGTACCCCACCGCGGTACTTCACCGGCTTATGCAAGGTCCAATGCCCGTGACCGTGACCGTCAGCACCGCTCGTTCTGGATCGTGCTGGCTGCCATTATCATCATTCTGATGATATTGATGACCGTGCTGTCCAGGAGTACCCATCATTATTACTGGGGCAATGAACTTGGCAACGGGAAATTCTATTGAGTGACAAAAAGGCATCACTGTCGTTGACTCGCAGTCAGAAATATATACAATGATTCATATGACGATGTTAATCGTTCATTGATTCCCGGAAAGGAATGGTATTAAAGAAATGAGTGAATACAGAAATTCAAATGTCTATGAAGCGACGGGTGACTCCCTCAAGGAATACCTGGCAAAAGTGTTTACCAAGATGGGCATTGCCCTGTTTGTAACAGGAGTGACAGCGTTTGTGGTATATCTCAACATTGCCCAGGGCGGCTTCATGGCAAACGTGCTGAGTAACGGCTTCGCACTGATCGTGCTGTTCATTGCCCAGTTCGGCGTATGCATTGCCATCAGCGCAGGTCTGACCAGGATGAACCAGACCACCTGCACGACATTGTTCTATGTCTATGCAATGTTAACCGGCATTACCTTCAGTACACTGTTTATCGCCTATGGCTTTACCACCGTGTTTGCGTCATTCGGCTTTACGGCAGTGATGTTCTTCGCCTGTGCAATCATCGGCCATACCACCAATGTTGACCTGTCCAAGTTCAGCGGCCTGCTGATGGGCGGCTTGATTGCCCTGGTCATCGCTTCCCTGGTATCCATGTTTGTTCCGTCCCTGCGCAACAGCCTGGTCATCAGCTATATCGGCATCCTCGTATTCCTTGGCCTGACTGCCTGGGATATGCAGCGGATCAAGGCTTATTACTACCAGACCACCGGTACTGAGATCCAGGGCAACCTGGCAGTCTATGGCGCCTTCCAGCTGTACCTCGACTTCATCAACATCTTCCTCTATGTACTGCGCATTCTCGGCCGCAACTCCAACCGCAACTGAGCAGATACACAGAACCTATCAATCATCAATCAAGAGAGTTCTCCTGTACGGGGAATTTTCTTTTGGGTCTTCATCCCTGCATAAGTGAGGTTGGTGTGCTATCATGCATGTGGAGGCCAAATGATATTCACAGACCTGAATTTCCGTGATTATTATCATCAATACGCAGTCTTCGAAGCGGATGCTCTGACCGAGCGGCTTGGAAACTCTCTCAGAATCGGCGAGGATGACTGTTTTGTGCTGTGCTCTTCCTTTGTCGCAAGAACCGGAGAACTGATGTTCAATGTACTCTCGGTCGGCGAAGGGTGGGAGAACTGCGAACGGGGCCTTGCCAGAAAGCAGATGCTGGGCAGCTATATTCCGCTGGAACTGGCAGATGCGGAAGTGAAGCTGATCCGCCCGAGCCGGAAGATGATCCAGAAGAACCTGAACTGGATCAATCATGTGGAATCCTGGGCAGGGGAAGATCTGCTTGAAACAAGAAGAGACAAACGGCTTGATGATATCCGTGATAACTGCTATCCGGATCATGTTAAAGTAGGGGTTGTCTCAGACCGCGGCATTCATGAATATGAGATGCGGGTGCTGGGATTCAACGGACCGTTTATTGAAGGAAGACTGATTGCCCTCAAGAAGAACGAGGGAAGCCTGAGAGATGAAGAACTGGTACGCGCACTGCCTTATATGATGGATGGGGAGTATCGTCTGTTGGCGGTGTTTGTCGGTGATCATCTGAGCCAGGAACAGAAGAAGCAGTTTCAGGATCTGGTTGCGGAAGGCAACAAGATCGGCTTTGGCTTCAGCCTGCCGGAAATACTGAGAAGTTAAATAAAAGAACTGGAGAACTGAACATCAATGAGTGAATCAAGGACAATCAAAGCGAAGTGCCCGTACTGCGGACATGAGTTTGACTATGAAGTATGGGATACCATTACTGCCGATACAGATCCGGATCTCAGAGACCGCTGTATCTCCGGCGATCTGTTCGGGGCAGTCTGCCCGCATTGCCGGAAGCGTTTCATGTTCCAGTATCCGCTGATCTATATCGACCAGGCACATCAGTTTGTGCTGTGGCTGTCTGACCGCGATCCCGGCAAAGACCTGCAGGCAACAACCAAACCGCTGGCCGATAAGGGGTATACTTTGAGACGCTGTGCAACCGTACGGGAATTTACCCAGAAGATTGAAGTGCTGGAAGACGGTGCAGATGATGTACTGGTGGAACTGGCCAAGTTTGATGCGGTCATTGACTTCGTCAACAACAAGAACCGCAAACCGGAAGAGATCTCTTCTGTGGAATACCAGTGCATGGAGAACGGTACCATTGTCATCAACATCCGTACCGGGGATGAGGGAGACCGCGGCTGGTCAGAACACTTCCCTATAAAGATGCTGCAGGAAGAAGTGCAGGAATCCGACAAGATGGAAGAACCGGATAACGCAAGTTTTCCGGCAGTCAATGAAGACTGGATTGTCAGTATATTCAGCGATCCCGCTGGACAGGCCTGATGGAGACAGTCGTCAAACAATTCAATGAACTGACCCTGAGTGAACTCTATGAAATCATGAAACTCAGGGTCGATGTGTTTGTGGTGGAACAGAAGTGCCCGTACCACGAACTGGATAACCTGGATCAGAATGCCATCCATGTCTTTTTGAAAGATGACGAAGGCATAGAAGCATACCTCAGAGTCATGGACAAAGGCGTCGTGTTTGAAGATGCGGCTGCCATCGGCAGGGTCATTGCCAGAAAGCGCAGATGCCACCTGGGCAGTGAGCTGCTGCAGGCAGGGATCAATACCGCAGAACAGTACTATCACACTGACCTGATCCGGCTGGAGGCGCAGGTATACGCCAGATCCTTCTATGAGAAGGCCGGCTTTGTGCAGTGTTCTGAACCATTCCTGGAGGACGGAATCCCACATGTCCAGATGGTGCGGAAGAAACAGTGAATGATTGATATAAACAGAAAATCTGTTTATATTATGTAAATAATACAAAATTATCGGAATATTACAGTCATATAAACAGAAAATCTGGTTATAAGTGTGCTATGATGGCAGTGAAAGGTCAGGCCTGAATATGCAATTGCTGAAAGTCAGAGTAAACGGACTGCCGTTATTCAAAGGCGCTGCAGAGATTGATTTTATTTCCTCTGAGCGGATGACAGAGATTTCAAAAGAACGCTACCAGCATTTATTTGCCAATGTTTATGTAAGCCGGGTGATATCGCTGATTGGAATTAACGCCTCCGGAAAGACAGCAGTTGTAAACATGCTGAGTTTTGTCATGGCAATGATGGCCAATCAGCCGGTCAATATAATCCGATCTTCAGGAATCATGTCCGAGGCAGAACAGGTTCAGATTGAAGTCTGGTTCTATTCCTCCAATGAGATCGGCAAATTGACAACAGAACTGAAACGGAATCCGGATGGCAGGCTGGTCATCAAAGCAGAGACACTGCAGTTGAAACCAACTTCAGCAGTCAGCGGCAGAAACAGACTGTTTGACTTTGAGGGTGTAAAGCCGGACCGGATCAGAAATGAGACAGAAGAGTATCTTCTGGATGATGTCAGTATCATTGTCGCCTACAACAAAACCAGAAATGATCTGATTCACTGGATTGATCTGTCCAGCCTGACAAACCAGAATATCCTGACACCGGAGACTGAAGATTATCCGCATGAATTAATTGCGTTTCTGGATCCGTCTGTTGAATACCTGAGAGTCAGAAAGACGGAGCAGAAAGAGCAGCTGGTCCTGAAATTCTATGGCAAAGAAGAAGTGATGCTGAATACACCTTTGCAGTTAAATGAGTACCTGTCTTCGGGAACAATCAAAGGCATGGATGTGTTCATGAGTGCGCTGCATACATTTCAGAATGGCGGCTACCTGTTGATTGATGAGCTTGAAAATCACTTCAATCATGAGATTGTATCAACATTAATCAGGATGTTTATGGATGCGTCAGTGAATTGGAATCATGGAACATTGATTTTCACAACACATTATGCAGAACTGCTGGATGAGTTCAAACGCGGTGACAGTATCTATATCACCCGCAATCAGGGCGGGATCACAGCAGAGAAGCTGAGTGCCAGTCTGAAGCGTGAAGATCTGAAGAAATCGCAGATCTATGCAAGCGGAGTTTTGGGCAACACTGCACCAAAGTATGAAACATACCTGGCGCTCAGAAAGAGAATTCTTGAGATGCCGCATCAGCCGCGCTGATGCTCAGATAGAATATCGTTGTTGAACAGTGATGATCCGCTGTCATCAGGAAAAGGAGCCTTTGATCTCTTGAGTGACCATACCTACATCGCCATTGATCTGAAGTCCTTCTATGCCTCAGTTGAGTGTGTGGAACGGGGACTGGATCCACTGAAGACGAACCTGGTTGTCGCAGATGCCTCCCGTACAGAGAAGACGATCTGCCTGGCAGTGTCGCCTTCTTTGAAAGCGTATGGGATACCTGGCAGACCAAGGCTGTTTGAAGTGGTGCAGCAGGTGAAGAAACTGAACTGGCAGCGGGAGAACAATGCCCCAAGGCATCTGTTCACTGCCGCCTCATTTGATTCAGATGAACTGAAGAAACACCCGGAGTATTCACTGACATATCTGACTGCAGTGCCGAGGATGGCCTACTACATGCAGTACAGCAGCCGGGTATATGAGATATACCTGAAGTACATTGCACCGGAAGATATCCATGTCTATTCCATTGATGAAGTGTTCATGGATGTAACAGCATACCTGAATACCTATCATCTTTCTGCCCATGATCTGGCCATGAAGATGATACAGGATGTACTGAAGACAACCGGCATTACTGCAACCGCCGGGATCAGTACGAATCTGTATCTCTGCAAGGCGGCCATGGATATTGTGGCCAAGCATATCCCGGCAGATAAAGACGGTGTGCGGATTGCCGAAGTAGATGAGATGAGCTATCGCAGACTGCTGTGGGATCACCGTCCATTGACGGACTTCTGGCGGGTAGGCAGGGGCTATGCAAAGAAGCTGGAAGCCAATGGCTTATATACCATGGGAGATATCGCAAGATGTTCCCTTGGGACCGTTACAGATCATTATAATGAAGACTTCCTGTATCACCTGTTTGGCGTTAACGCAGAACTGCTGATTGACCATGCCTGGGGATGGGAGCCGTGTACCATCAAAGAGATCAAGGCATACCAGCCGTCTTCCCATAGTCTTGGCTCAGGGCAGGTACTGCACTGTCCATACTCCTTTGAAAAAGGAAAGCTGATTCTCAAGGAGATGACAGATTCCCTGGCACTGGATCTGGTAGACAAGAAACTGGTCACCGACCAGCTGGCACTGGATATCGGCTATGACATTGAGAATCTCAATGAGAACTATCATGGTGAGACAGCCGCTGACAGATATGGAAGAGTGATTCCCAAGAGTGCACATGGAACAGTGAACCTGAAGCCGGCAGTCTCTTCTTCAAGAGTGCTGGTCAAGGAAATGCTGAAACTGTATGAGCGGATCTCTGATCCGACACTGACCATCCGCAAGATCTCCATTTCCGCCAACCATACCATTGACCAGGCAAAGGCAGATACTGCAGAGACCCATGAACAGATCAGTCTCTTCGATGAGCCGTTGAGTGTAAGCAGGCAGGAAGCACATTCCCGCAAAGAACTGGAAAAGGAACGTTCTGCCCAGCAGGCAATTCTCAAGATCAAGAAGAAGTTCGGCAAGAATGCCGTCATGAAGGGAACAGACCTGGAAGAAGGGGCCACTGCCATTGACCGCAACAAGCAGATCGGAGGACACAAGGCATGAGTGATCATTCCTATGATGACATCATCAATCTTCCTCATCACGTGTCAAAGAACCACAGGCCCATGTCACTCAGTGACCGGGCTGCCCAGTTTGCGCCATTCGCGGCATTGACCGGCTATGATGCAGAGATCAAAGAAACAGCCAGACTGACAGAAGAGCGCAGTGAACTCAGTGAAGCAGAGAAAGAAGAGATCAGTACAGATCTGCAGGTACTGCAGTCCGGGATCAATACCCACCCGCAGGCAGTCATTACCTACTTTGTAGAAGATCTTCTGAAGCAGGGCGGCAGCTATGAAACGGTATCCGGCACTGTAAAGAAGATCGATGAACAAAGGCACCTGCTGTTGATGGAAGATGGAACAGGGATCTTCTTTGAGAACATCACCCACATTGAATCACCCCTGCTGGTAAATACTGAAGACAGCTGACAGTCACACTTCAAAGAAGGCTTGGTTATGAGCTTTTATGAAGGGGGCTTGCATTTTGATTTTGTTGCTGGGTATAATAATCCCGCTACTACTTTTGTACCCAATATGAAAATACTGAAGAAAATTACATGCGTGCTCAGCGCCGCGGCGATACTCGTACTGAATGCGGGATTCAAATCGGAAGACTTCTCTCTGGATTCGTTCAAGAACTATACCAGGGAATTCAAGTCCACTTCGATCGGTGCCTGCTCCAATTCCAGTACCAAGACCTATGAAGACTACCGTCTGATTACTTCCACCGGAAGTGCTCAGTACCAGTACATCCACAATCACATGACTGTCGATGATACAACCGGTTTCCTCTATGATGAAGAAGGCTTCGTAGGTGTAGCCATGGGCTACAGCTTTGGAGAGATCGGCACCCGCTATTACATCGTACTTGATACCGGAACAATCATCCCGGTCGTCAAGGTTGATGCCAAGGCATCGGTAGACGCTACCGACGGCTGCAGTGCCAACGCAGACGCCAGTGTCATTGAGTTCGTCATTGATTCTGACAAAGCCAAGGATTACTTTGGCCAGGGACCCAGCGGTTTAGCAGCACAGGGCAACCTGAATAACTACAGTGCACTGAATGGACACATCAAGGATATCGAACTGGTATCTGATGAGAAACTGGAATCCGGTGTTATCTACCAGGATACACAGACAGCAGATCCTTCCAAGGGCGATGAAGATTCAGATAACATCAAACTGGTACAGGGCGGCTATTGAGAATACACACAGAGGAGCTGAAAGGTTCCTCTTTTTAATGCGCGGCACAGGTTGATTGAGTGCTGTTGATTTGCTATATTCTGAGCGGAGACACACACCGAAACGCATTCAGGTGAAATTGATTTCGGTTGAGAAAGTTCAGATGAAGAAAGAATTGATTGGAAGACATGCCGAACTGGAAGCACTGCAGAAGCGGTGTTTTACGCAGGGGTTTCAGATGGCAGTGATCTATGGGCAACAGGGAGTTGGCAAAACAGCGCTGATCAATGAGTTCGCTGACAGCTGTCACTGCAATACGATCTTCTATACTGCCTCAGAATGCACTGAATCCAGGCAGCTTGAGCAGATGGGCAACGCTGTACTGACTGCATTGGCTCCAGAACTTCCTGGTGTGCGTTGTTTTGAGCGTTTTGACAGTATCTTTGATGTTCTGGCAAAGGTATCAGAGAAGAAACGGATCATCTTTGTGATTGATAAATATCCATACCTGGCGCAATGCTGCAGGTATATGAATTCCCTGATTCAGAAATATGCGGATCATGAGTGGAAGAACACCAATCTGTTTCTGATTCTCTGCGGATCATCAGAAGAATACATGATTCAGGAAGTGATCGGGTCGAATGCCCCGCTTTATGGCCGCAGCACAGTGATATTGAAACTGAGACCGTTTGACTATTATGAAACAGCAGCGTTTGTGCCAAAGTATACCAATGCAGAGAAGGCGGCTGTGTATGGGCTGACCAGGGGAATTGCCAGGGATCTTGCACAGATCGATCCATCATTATCCCTGGATGAGAATGTCAGGAAGAAGTTCTGCTCCGAGTCTGGCTGTTTTTCAGAAGAAACAATGAAACCGGTATTTCGGGAAATGTGCAGGCAGTATATCTTTCGCAATGTGGGAACAGCCAGAGTGCCGGTACTTGTTACAGATGTTGCGGAGTATCAGAGCAGGTTCAAGCTTGCAGATGGGACAATCAAACAGATTGAACTGGATCTTCTGGGCACAGTTAACAGTCGTATTGTCCTGGTTGGAGAATGCAAGTTCAAGAACGAAAAGTTTGATAAAGATGAACTGGAGAACTTTCTGGATAAGATTCAGTATCTGCCCGCAGGTAACCCATCACTCATGCTGTTTTCGCTGAGCGGATTCACAGCGTATGTGACAGAACATGCAGAGGGAATGACTCTGGTGGATATCGGAAAGATGTATGCCGGCTGAAGGCCGTTCCATCAGGTTTTGAACATAAACATAAGCGGGCATTCCTGCGGTCTTTTCTGCTATAATTGCTTTCGCGTATGAGTGAACAGGAAAAGAAACCAATCAGTGAGGAAGTACTGAACAAAGAAGACTACTCACCTATGATGCAGCACTACCTGACGGTCAAGGAACAGTACCCGGATGCCCTGCTGTTTTACAGGATCGGGGATTTTTATGAGATGTTCTTTGAAGATGCCAAAACAGCCAGCCGGGAACTGGATCTGATCCTGACGGGAAAGAATGCCGGGGTTAAAGACCGGGTTCCGATGTGCGGTGTTCCCCACCACGCAGTCAGCGGCTATATCCAGCGGCTGACCCAGCGCGGTTATAAGATTGCCATTGCAGAACAGATGGAAGATCCGTCTCAGGCAGTGGGTCTGGTACAGCGTGATGTCATCCGGGTGGTAACACCGGGAACTGTCATGGATGAAGATGAAGTGGGCAATGAGAAAGACTCCGTCTATCTCTGTGCAGTGGAAGATTATGGCTATGGCTTTTCACTTGCCTTTGCTGAGATGTCTACCGGTGAGAACTTCATTGAAGATATTCCCCACAAGGAAAGCCTGCTGCTGCAGACCATGCTCAAGAATGATGTCAAAGAAGCAGTGCTGCAGACCGGCTTTGACAATAAGGCAATCAAGATGCTCAGGGAAATGAGAGTGGTCATTTCCTATTGCGATCATACAGAGATCAGTGAGAACTACCTGCCGCTGGCGGAACGGATCAAAAAAGACAGCGATAGGGCGGCCTATGGCCGAATGCTGAACTATCTGGAAGCTACCCAGAAACATGTGCTGGGGCATTTGCAGTCTGCGTCCATTGAGTCGGAAGATGAAGTACTGTACATGGACTTCAATACCAGGCAGAACCTGGAACTGATTACGCCATTGCACCCGAATGCAGGCAAGACAGAAACACTGTGGACCTTTCTGGATCAGTGCCGCAGTGCCATGGGTTCAAGACTGCTGAAGAAGTGGATTGAAAAGCCATTGGTGAAGCAGGATCGGATCGAGCAGCGGTATGACCGGGTTGGCTGGCTGATGAAGCACTTCATGGAGCGCAATACATTACGGGATCATCTTGCCGGGATCTATGACCTGCAGAGACTGATCGCCAGAGTTGCCATGAACAATGCCAATGCGGTGGACTGCCTGCGGCTGTCGAGAACACTGCTGGAAGTACCGGATATCCTGAAGGCGGTATCTTCACAGGAGTTTGCAGAATATGAATCTGTGGATCCGCTTCTGGATCTTTCCAATACACTGAAGGATGCGTTTGTAGAAAACCCGCCGGCATTGATCTCGGATGGCGGCATGTTCAAGGATGGCTACTCAGCAGAACTGGATGAAGCACGTAAGATACAGAACAGCGGCAGACAGTTTATCATTGACATGGAAGCGCATGAGAAAGAGCGTACCGGCATCAAGACACTGAAGATCGGCTATAACAAGGTCTTCGGCTATTATATTGAAATCTCCAAAGCGGCAGCTCAGTCGGTCAAGGAAGAGTGGGGCTGGATCCGCAAGCAGACACTCGTCAACAACGAGCGGTTTATCTCTCCGGATCTGAAGGAGAAAGAAGATCAGATTCTCCATGCGGAAGAGAATGCGATCCGCATTGAGAAGCAGCTGTTCGCCTCCGTGCTGGAGCGGATCAGAGTGGATCTTTCCAAACTGCAGAAGCTGTCATTGACCCTGGCAGAACTGGATTGCTACGCATCGCTTGCAGAAGTGTCTTCCAAGTATGGTTATGTACGTCCTGTCTTTACGGAAGATGTACTGGATATTGAGCAGGGCAGGCATCCGATTCTGGATGAGATGATGAAGGACCCGAAGTATGTGTCCAATAATCTTGAAATGGATCATAACCAGTCCATCCTGCTGATTACCGGACCGAACATGGGCGGCAAATCCACCTATATGCGTCAGACTGCACTGATTGTGATCATGGCACAGCTTGGCTGCTATGTACCGGCAAAGAAATGCGAGATGCCGATCTTTGATAAGATCTTTACCAGAATCGGGGCATCCGATGATATTCTCTCCGGCCAGTCTACCTTCATGGTGGAAATGACCGAAGCCAACCGGGCACTGCAGGAAGCCACTTCCAGATCATTGATTATCTTTGATGAGATCGGAAGAGGTACTTCTACGTATGATGGCATGGCACTTGCCCAGGCAATGATTGAATACATTGCCGCATGTCTTCATGCCAAGACACTGTTCAGTACGCACTACCATGAACTGACGACCCTGTCAGATTCCATTGGTGTCGTGAAGAACGTGCATGTTGCAGTCAAGGAAGACAATGACAAAGTTACCTTCCTCTATAAGATCAAAGACGGCTCGGCAGACCGCTCCTACGGCATCAATGTTGCACGGCTTGCGGGTCTTCCGGAATCTGTGCTGGACCGTGCCAAGGGACTGCAGAAAGAACTGGAGTCCAGTAAGCGGGTCGTACAGCAGTCTTATCAGCTGGTGGAAATGAAGAAAGAAGATCCGGCAGCGGAAGAGATCAAAGATACCCTCAAGAATATACAGGCAGATGATCTATCGCCCAGAGAAGCCTGGCAGCTGGTAGCGGATCTCAGTCAGAAGGCGAAGAAGAAAGAAGAGCAGTAACCAATATGAATCAGCAGGATAACATTATCATCCGGGGGGCCAAGGAGAATAACCTGAAGAATATCTCCCTGGATATCCCGAGAAACAAACTGGTTGTCATGACCGGTCTTTCCGGTTCCGGCAAGACATCCCTGGCCTTTGATACGATCTATGCCGAAGGACAGAGAAGATACGTTGAATCGCTGAGTGCCTATGCAAGGCAGTTTCTCGGCGGCGTCAACAAGCCCAATGTCGAAACGATCGAAGGACTGTCTCCGGCCATCTCCATTGACCAGAAGACCACTTCCAATAACCCGAGATCAACCGTAGGCACGGTCACTGAGATCTATGACTACCTGCGTCTTCTCTATGCAAGAGTCGGTATTCCCTACTGCCCGCATCACAATATCCCGATTACCGGACAGACGATTACCGAGATGGTGGAAGCGGTATGGAAATACCCGGAAGGCACCAAGCTCACCATCATGGCTCCGATCATTCGCAACAAGAAGGGAACCTACAAAGATACCTTTGAGAAACTGCAGCGCGATGGCTATGTCAGAGTCAGAGTCGACGGCGAGATCAAGATGCTGGAAGATGACATCACCCTGGATAAGAACAAGAAACATGACATTGATGTCATTGTTGACCGCATTGTAAAGAAAGAAGAAGCACGGGGCCGTCTGCATGATTCCATGGAGACTGCACTGAACCTGGCAGACGGCATGGCAGTGGTGCTGGCAGATGATACCGAGAACATGTACTCCAGCAACTATGCCTGCAAGATCTGCGGCTTTTCAGTACCGACCCTGGAACCAAGACTGTTCTCCTTCAATGCACCACTCGGGGCTTGCGATGTATGCCATGGCCTTGGCTTTACCGAAGAAGTGGATGTAGATCTTCTGATACCGGATGGCAGTAAGTCCATCAGGCAGGGCGGTATCCGCTTCTACAAGAACATTGTCGATACTGATAACATTGAGTGGCAGACCTTTGAGACATTGTGCCGGGCTTATAAGATTGACCTGGATAAGCCGCTGAACAAGATGACTGACAAACAGATGCAGATCATCCTGCACGGCTCAGATAAACCGATCAAGTATTCCATTACCTCCTCCGGAGGCAATACCTATTCCCGCAATGACTATATCGAAGGCATCAAGGATCTGATTGAACGCCGGTATGTAGAAACATCCAGTGCCATGACCAAGGACTGGTATCATTCCTTCATGACCGAGTCAATCTGCCCGAAGTGCCAGGGAAAGAGATTGAATGAACAGGCACTGTCAGTCAGAGTCGGAGATCTCAACATCTGTGACTTTACCGCCATGTCAGTAGTACAGGCACTCAATTGGGTAGATCATCTCAAGCTTACTGAGACCCAGGCAAAGATCGCTGATCTCGTGCTCAAGGAAATCCACAACCGTCTCACCTTCCTCAAAGACGTGGGCCTGGAGTACCTCACCCTGGACCGGCTTGCCGGGACCCTTAGCGGCGGTGAAGCGCAGCGTATCCGCCTGGCTACCCAGATCGGATCCAGACTGTCAGGTGTGCTGTATGTACTGGATGAGCCGAGTATCGGGTTACATCAGAGAGACAATGCCAAACTGATCAATACCCTCAAGAATATGAGAGACCTCGGCAACTCTTTGATTGTGGTAGAACATGATGAAGAGACGATGATGTCAGCAGACTGGATCGTTGATATCGGACCGGGTGCGGGAATCCATGGCGGCAATGTGGTTGCCCAGGGGACTCCGCAGCAGGTCATGGATAATCCAAACTCCATTACCGGTCAATACCTGTCCGGTGCCAAGAGAATCGAAGTGCCTGAGACCAGAAGAAAAGGATCCGGCAAGTTTGTTGAGATCAAGGGCGCATCAGAGCACAACCTGAAACATATCAATGTAAAGTTCCCGCTGGGTAAGCTGGTACTGGTAACCGGTGTATCCGGTTCGGGCAAGAGCACACTGGTGAATGAAGTATTCATGAAGGCAGTGCAGCAGAGCCTGGGCAGATCGAAAGTACGTCCCGGGAAATATGATTCCATTAAGGGCCTGGATAACATCGATAAGATTGTACAGATTGACCAGGATCCGATTGGAAGAACCCCGAGATCCAACCCGGCTACCTATACCGGTGTGTTTGATGACATCAGAGATGTCTTTGCCAAGACACCGGAAGCCAAGCTCAGGGGCTATGACAAGGGCCGCTTCTCCTTCAATGTAAAGGGAGGAAGATGCGAAGCCTGCCAGGGTGATGGCGTAAAGGTCATCTCCATGAACTTCTTACCGGATGTATATGTGCCGTGTGAAGTATGCCATGGCAAGCGGTATAACGAAGAGACCCTGCAATGCACCTTCAAGGGTAAGTCCATTTATGATGTATTGGAAATGACCATTGAAGAAGCACTGACCTTATTTGCCAACCAGCCCAAGATCAAGAACAAGCTGCAGACCTTATATGATGTCGGTCTTGGCTATATGAAACTGGGGCAGTCTTCCACAGAGATCTCAGGCGGCGAAGCACAGCGTGTGAAGCTTGCCAGCGAACTGCAGAAGAAGCCTACAGGCAAGACCGTATACGTACTGGATGAACCGACAACCGGACTGCATACCGACGATGTGAAGCGGCTCATTGAAGTGCTGCAGCGCATCGTAGACGGCGGCAATACCGTACTGGTCATTGAACACAACCTGGATGTCATCAAGTGTGCAGACTGGATCATTGACCTTGGTCCGGAAGGCGGCGACGCAGGCGGACAGATTGTGGCAGAAGGAACACCGGAACAGATTGCCAAAGTAAAAGAATCCTGGACTGGCCAATACCTGAAAAAGGCACTGGACTGGACCAGGGAAATGAAACAGAAAGACAAGAAGTCAAAAGCAAAGAAATAAGAATATCCCCGCAGCAAGAGATACAGTGCTGTGGGGATGCTTTATAAGAGGTACACTGTCGTATAAATTGACAGTCTGAAGACACTGAATCAGCAGCGTTTTGCATGAAAAGTAGATTTTTGAAACGCCAAAATGCAGGAAAATGAGATTTTTAAATCGTAAAATTGCATGAAAATTAGATTTATAAATCGTAAAAATGCAGCAAAAGTAGATTTTTGAGTTTCAGCACATCAAAAAGATTGACTGATTTCGGAGCTTACGATGATCAAACAAATCGTCTGAAATCGTCAATATGTTTCTGGATGCCCATGGACTGAAAAACCAAGCCGGGCAATTGGGACAGAAAGGTAGGAAGTCAAAACCTTGAAAACAAGAATATCTCCACAGTGAGATACAGTACTGTGAGTGTTTTAACAAAGGTGGGAAAAGTGCAGATGTTTTCGAATTGGCTGAAAGATAAAGAGATGTATAGGATAATTATCTATAGAGAAGTAATAATCAAACTATTACGATTTATAATGAATAAGAATCAACAATCCGGAGATGATATTTGCGTGAAAAGATGATAAGTAGCGTGAAAATTCATGATTTTTTTCTGGTTGTCTAAATATATGTACATTTGATTGGGTATACTTCATATAGAAAGCATAATAATGCTTTGAAATCGGGTCTTTGCATATACAGGTTTTGGTGGTATGGAGGCAATATGAATTGTGTGGAAATCCTGTGGGGTAAAAGCAATCCATATAAAAGTCTTTTACATCATATGATCGATTCAGGTGCTTGCGCTAATCAGCTGCTTATTTCAGGCTGCTGCAGTTATGTTCTTCCTCTAATTCATGATGTTGCCGGAACGGTTGATGCTGAATCGGTCGCACTGATTTCGTATCTTGCAGCAGCACACGACATTGGTAAGGCTCACCCGGATTTTCAACGGGCAGCAGAAATACAGGAAGTAAATCGATTGACTGATGAAAAGTGGATTCAAGGGCCAAAGAGAAACAATCGATTTCGCCACGAAAAGTATTCTGGAATGGTACTAAGAAGAATCTGGCAGGAGAAGAATGTATTTTCGGAAAAATATATAGACACATTTTCGCGAATAGAAGAGCTGCATCATCAAGGTAAAACCGGAATTGCTGCAGAACCGTCTGCTGCATACGGAACAATATGGACTAATGCGCAGAATGAACTGGAAGACAGAATCAATCAATTGATACAGCCTCCGGAGATGAAAAGCGAGTGTAAACATTGGGATGCGCTGGCTGCAGAGATAATGGGAATAATAATACTTTCTGACTGGATAGCATCAAGCGGTTCATTTGAAGATAATGATGAAACAAAGGACGATGACTATTATCTGAGGTCGTTAGAAATCGCAAAAACCACAATACTAAAATATGGATTGAGCAAACCCATTTATGAATTCCAGCCAAAATGTTTCAGCGATGTATGGCCTGTAATCAATAGAGAAGAAATGCGACCAATTCAAACTTCATGCGAGGATGAAGGATCGGATCCAGCCCCGTTTTACATAATCGAAGCGCCGATGGGTGAGGGGAAGACAGAAGCGGCACTGTATCTTGCTTTGAATATGGTGAACAAATTTCATAAAGAAGGAATTTATGTTGCCCTTCCTACTTCAGCCACTAGCAATCAGATGAATGATCGAGTAAACAGTCTGTTTCATTATCTGCATATCCCTGAATCAAGGCTGCTCCACAGTACTGCATGGGCAGTAGAAGGAATTGAAACTGTGTCTAGAACAACAGCTGAAGATGGGGATGGTCTTTCTGAGTGGTTGGCTCCTCTGAGAAGAGGTCTATTATGTGCCAATGCTGTAGGAACAGTAGATCAGGCAATGATGTCAGTTCTACTAGTGAAATATGGTGTTCTTCGTCTTCTTGGGCTTAGCCAGAAGGTGCTGATCATAGATGAAATCCATGCATATGATGCTTATATGACAGATATCATTGAGCGTTTATTATCATGGTGCAAAGCGCTGAAGATTCCGACGATACTATTATCGGCAACACTGACAGCAGAAAAACGTAAACAGTTCATGAAAGCGTATGGAGCCGAACCGGAAGGTCTGAGTTCCGAGTATCCTCTTATATCCAGTATTCATAATGATTGTGTAAAACAACAGCCAGTCAATACATATATGAATCGGGTATATCGATTTCGCTGTGAACCAATATTAGAGGATCTAAGTAGAACAGCTCAACTGGCCAAGGAGTTGGTATCCGAAGGTGGGTGCCTATGCTTAATGGCAGACACAGTTGTCGAAGCACAGAAGTTATATGAATTACTAAGAAATAACCTTTCTCCGGATATTAAACTCATACTCTTTCATAGCAGATTTCTATTGCGAAGAAGAATGGAAATTGAGCATGAATGTATCGAATTATTTGGGAAGGAAAGTGGAAGCAAGAGACCTGAAAAAGCGATTCTCGTATGTACTCAGGTTGTAGAACAATCATTAGATCTGGACTTTGACGGCATGGTAACGCAAATTGCACCAATTGATTTATTACTTCAAAGAGCCGGAAGAGTCCACAGACATGAGAATCACTGGCGTCCTGAGAAAATGAAGGACGCGGTAATTACTGTTCTTACAAAGGAGGATGGCAGATATGATCATTCAAAACCATCGTTCGTCTATGCGCCGTTCCTTTTGGATAAAACGCACGAATATTTGAGCCCGGAGAAAACAATACTTGTACCGGAGATGATGAGGGAAGCAATTGAGGGAGTGTATTCAGTCAAGCCAAACCTTGAGCAAATGGAAGCATATGCAACAATGTCGTTCGACAATCAAATGATGAGGCAAAATGCCCGGGGTGGAGAATGGCCTAAGCCAAATGCAGATTACTTCTTTGCAACACAATCAATCCCTGATGGCTCTGACTGGTCAGAGGATCGATCTGAGTTTGTGGCAGAAGTACCAAAGACCAGAGAGGGAAACAGAACAACAAGAATTGCTATTTTGTCAGATGATATGTTTGAACAAATAAAGTCAAAACCATATGATCGGCGGTTGGCGAAACAGGTACTTCTGGATTCCGTTTCAATAATTCTTCCCTCGAACGTAGACGTATCGGGAATCGAAACAGGGTGCGGAGTACTTAAGGGGTGCTTATTGCTACGCGCTGGGATTAATGGAAGAGTATTTATCAACGATATCGAAATTATTGACAATCCGGATATTGGAATATCTATTGGGAGGATGAAACAACATGGCACACTTTGATGTATTAAATGATCCATGGATACCAGTTGAGTTGTCTGAAGGAACACATAAGGAATTTGGAATTTTGGCGACGTTAAAGCAAGCTGGGAAAATCAGGCGGATCAATTGCAGCTATCCACTGGAGAACACAGCAATCATACGGCTTCTTACGGCGTTCTTGATGGATGCGTATCAATTGGAAAATATAAATGACAGAAAAGAGTTGTATAAACAGGGTCATTTTGATGAAGGAATCCTTGATGGATACTCCGATAAATGTATTGCAGAAGGAACATCTTTTGATTTATTTGATCAGTCAGCTCCATTTATGCAATCAAGATATGATAGTAAATTAGACAGCGATAAAGAAACTGGTGTTTCCGCAATTGTGTTGAAATTTACCAGTGGGAATAACCATACCCATTTTGATCATCGTACGCAGGCGGAACTGCAACTATCATACGCTGAAGCATTGCGCTCTTTTTTGGCCGAATATACATTTTGTCCTGCGGGTGGCGCAGGATATAGTGCTTCTGTAAATGGGATGCCATGTATCCTGTATGTTCCGGAAGATGAGGATCTGTTCAAGCAACTGGTACTGTGCATGCTTGCAAAGTCTGAGATCGGAAATATACCTATGAATAATCCGCCGGTTGCGTGGAGAAACAAGAATCCAATTATTCCGGGATCGAAAACAGCGGAGATGTCTATCTTGGCGGCACTTACTTGGCAGCCACGAAGGATGACTCTGATTCCAGATGAAGATACTCAAACAATCAAGAATGTGTACTTCCAGCGAGGAGGATTCTTTAAAGAAAATGAGCTTTGGAGAGATCCATTTGCTTCATACAAATTAACCAAAGAAGGAAATTGGAAGGCGACATTTGCAAAAGAGGGACGCGATTTGTGGCAGGATGTTGGAACATTGACTGCATCAAGTCCCAACGGTAATAGTAAACCGCCGCTGATTCTTAAACAGATGGGATCAATTAAACCGAATGATGCAATTATCAGATCAAATGCAACAGCAATCATTGTGGTCAATAACGCAAAACTTGTATCAATTCAATTTGACGAATTGACAATACCTAAAGTGTTTATTGAAAATCAGGAACTGGGCAATTGGCTTAAGTCGGATATTGGCTTGGCGGAAAGAGTGATTGAAAAAATCAGAAGTGACTATTTCAAACCAGATAAGAAGGAAATACTAGGAAAAGAAGTTTCTACCGAGATTGAAAGAGGATGCTATGAAGAACTGAGAAGAATTCTGTTTACTGAATATCTTCCGAAACTGGCTGAAGTTAATTTGAAAAGTTTTGACTGGCAACAACCAATGATCAATAAATGGGATGAGATTCTTCGGACTATTGTAAAACATGCTGCGGTCAAAGCAGAATCCAGAGCGGGAGCAACCACAGAAGATTTAATTAGCATTGTCTGTGCAAGTAATAAATGCAGAAATGACTGTGAAAGTATCATCAAGAAAGGAAGAGATAGCAATGGATGATCAAGAATTCAAAGTGTCTGAATTAACGAAGGCGGATCGCGCAACATTAAGGAGATGCGTCGGGAGAACGTTGGCAGAGTCACCTAAAGCAATCAGCCTATTTTACTCATTAGTACCAAACGGACTTCCAAAATGGAAGGAAGAACGATTCTTCGCGGTTCTCTGTATTGCTGCCTTATGGGATGACGACAGAAGAGGTACTCCATTTGAATTGTGTATGAAAAGGATGAAAGACACATTTCCTACTATGGATAATCGAATGAAGAGTATTCTAAGTGTCCGATGGTCTGACGAAGATGGATTCTTATGCGGGAAACTTGGTTCGTTAGCAAGAATGATGAAGAGTGGGAATTCATTGAAGCCGGATGCTGAGCAGCTATACACAGATTTGGTATATTGGAATTCAGAGAATCAAAGTGTCCAAAAGAATTGGGCAAGGAAGTATTACACATCCGAAAATAAATCGGAAGAAGGAGAAAACTGATCATGCTTTACGAAATTCACATGCTTAAGAATTATCCGCCGGTTAATCTCAACAGAGATGATACAGGGTCACCAAAAACCTGTTATTTTGGAGGGACTCAGAGAGGCAGAATTTCCAGCCAGTGTTTAAAACGTTCTTGGAGAACATCTCCTCTATTTGTTGACGAGTTTAAAGAACTGGGGATTCGTACCAGGCATCTTCCTGATCTGATTGGAGATGAATTTGTAAAACGTGGATTGCCGGATGAAATGATTGAAGAAACAAAATTAATTCTTACTGGATTTGCAAACAAGGATTCCAAAACGAACAAAGACAACATCACTTCGCAGATCGTATTCTATTCACCCAATGACATCAAAGAAATTGCCGATGAAATAGAAAAGAAATGGAAGTCTAATCCGGATATCAAAGACTTCAAAAAAACGAAGGCTAAAGACATTGAAGGAATAATGCAGGATAACAAGATCCGTCCAATCACAATGGATATTGCACTATTTGGAAGAATGGTCACTTCGAATGCTTTTGAAAATGTTGAATCGGCAACACAGGTTGCTAATGCAATATCTACACACACAGTCAATCAGGAATCTGATTACTACACAGCGATGGATGATATGCTTCACAACAGCAAATCGGAAGAAGCTGTAACTGCATTGATTGGCGAGACTGATTACAATGCATGTTGTTATTATCACTACATGTCAATCGATACCGATCAGTTAAAAGACAATCTCAAAAACTCACCGGATGCCGAAAACATGATTGATGTAGTGCTGCCAACATTGATTGAAGTCATGGCATATACCAATCCTTCAGGAAAGCAGAATTCTTTTGCTGGCAATATTCTTCCGGATATGATTTGTGTCGAAGTAAAGGCAAAGAAAATTCCTTGCTCATATGTAAATGCTTTTGCTGAACCAGTAAGATTTTCAGGCAACAAAGAACTCGTAAAAACCAGCGTCCAGAAGCTGTCCGATGAGATCAATTTGATTGACGAATCTTATGGGCTTGATATTAAGCACAGAGGATGGTTTGCCCCAAGATTCAATGATATTTCACCGAAGAAGGCAGAAGTCAAAAAGTCACTTAACGAATTGGTTACTTCATGTAAAGACTGGGCTAAGGAGGAGTAGTAATTATGCTCTTGCTCCTTATGAGGCTAGAAGGGCCACTGCAAAGTTGGGGAGAACGATCTTCTTGGGATACTAGAGATACTGCATTGATGCCTACTAAATCTGGTGTTATCGGACTTGCTGCTGGATGCATGGGGTTGGCAAGAGGCGATGAAGGAATAGATAAGCTGTCTCAAGCTTTGCATATGGCAGTGCGCGCAGACAAGCCTGGAATAGTGATGACAGATTATCAGACTGTTCAGGGAATGCCGTATCTTAACTCCGCTAACGGAAAACCAAGAACGGCCAATACAATTGTCTCTCCTCGTGATTATCTTCAGGACGCTTCATTTTTAGTTGCACTATATGGTGATTCAGAAACAATTGAAAATGTGGCAAAGGGGATCCGCGAGCCAAAGTGGGCTCCATACCTGGGAAGAAAAAATTGTGTTCCTGCAACACCGATAATACCTGTTCTCACAGAGAAATATGGGACGGTTGAGAGCGCATTTTCTGAAATTAAATTGTTTCATGGCAAAGAAAGCGGTACCGCAGTCGAAGCAGAAATCGAAGAAACAAATGGTGAATCAGTCCGTTATGATAATTTAAAATTTGCACTAGATAGACAGTTCTGTACGCGAAATGTGAAAAGGATGATTTTGATTGTGGAAGGAGATAATGATGTATTTAACCTATCTTGAAACAAGCGTTCTGAATCCCAGCGCTAGACAGTGTATAAAGAACTGTCATGACATGCATCGATCGTTAATGAAGGGTTTTCCGCAAGTCGATGATTCTAATGCCAGAGAAACTGCAAAAGTGCTATATCGAGTAATGATGAATGATTCGATCATCACGATTTACATTCAAAGTGAGGGCAAGCCGGATTTGTCCAAATATGAGGTCTTAACTCCGACTGTCTGTAAGACACAGGATATTTCATCGCTCAAAGAGAAACTGATAACAGGAAGTACATGGAAAATCAATTTGTTGGCTGTGCCAAGTAAAAAAGTTCTGAGAGAAGGTAAAAACAGCAATCGAATCTTTTTAACCAAGGCGGATGATCGTAATGAATGGCTTAAAAGGCAGGGGGAAAAGGGTGGATGGAAGATTGATTCAATATATGAAAAAAGCGAACAGACATGTTGCGGTTGGAAAACAACTGACAAGTTCAGATTTAATACAATAGAGTTCTCCGGGATAATTGTTATCGAGAATCAGGAGAAATTTTGGAGAACGTTCCAAACAGGTGTTGGTCCAGAAAAAGCATATGGTTGTGGAATGTTCATAATCACGAATATTCAATAATTATGCCAAAAGACCTACATATTCTCCCAAAACTGAGAGACAGTCTGACATTTCTCTATATAGAGCATTGCACAATTGAACAATTAAATCTTTCAATAGTAATGATCACAAAGTCTGGACAAACGCCCATTCCTATAGCAGCCATGACCGTACTGATGATTGGCCCTGGTGTCAGCATCACTCATGCGGCAATTAAAGTGATCAATGATTGTGGATGCATGGCAGTTTGGTGCGGAGAGAACTGCGCACGCTTCTATGCGTTTGGAGCTGGAGAAACGAGAAGCAGTCGGAACCTGTTGATTCAAGCGTGCTTATGCATGGATAAAACGAAACATCTCGAAGTTGCAAAAAGAATGTACCTGAGAAGATTTCCTGATATGGATTGTGAAGGAATGAATATTCAGCAACTTCGAGGGTTGGAAGGAATCCGCGTAAGGGAAGCATATAAGCTGGCTTCCAAGAACAGTGGAATTCCCTGGAACGGAAGATCGTATAAACAAACTGAATGGGATGCATCTGATCCGGTCAATCGTGCGCTGTCAACTGCTAACGCAATTCTCTATAGTGTCTGCCAGGCAGCTGTAATATCACTTGGATACTCAACAGGGCTTGGATTCATTCATACCGGGAAAATGCTTTCATTTATTTACGATGTTGCTGATCTATACAAAGCTGAAACGACAATACCCGTTGCGTTTTCGGCTGTCAAAAACAATCCCAATGATATTGAGCATCAAGTAAGGAGCGAATGTCGTCAGGCATTCTATTCCAGTAAAATTCTAAAAAGGATACCAGAAGATCTGGCTTGGGTATTTGATGTTGACATATCCACAGACGAATTCGATGTTTCCGGTGCAGGCGAACTATGGAATGATCAAGGAGACACAATTCAGGGCGGAACAAATTATGGGGTTAATAGTAAATGACAATAATTGTGATGGATAATGTTTCGACATCTACAAGAGGCGAATGTACCAAGTATCTGCTGGAAGTCAAAACCGGAGTATTTGTAGGAAATATCACTAGTGTTGTTCGTGAATTGGTGTGGCAAAAGATTCAACGAAATTGTGCTAATGGAGGCGCGATCTTGATATATTCCATGGCAAATGAACAGGGCTATGAATTGGAGATGTTTGGAGATCCTCGAAAAAAGGTAATAGACTTAGATGGCATCAAATTGATACAGACCGCATAAATATCAACAATACGGAAGTGTATGCCCCATGTATATGGGGGTGAACCGTATGCCCCATGTATATGGGGGTGAACCGAAAAGTATGCCCCATGTATATGGGGGTGAACCGAACTGAACGGCAGGGAAGTCAAGTTCACTGCCAGTATGCCCCATGTATATGGGGGTGAACCGGTAATGACCATTGTCTCCAGTATCGGTCCGGTCGTATGCCCCATGTATATGGGGGTGAACCGTATATTGCTTTCTGACGGAGATCCGGGATTATCGTATGCCCCATGTATATGGGGGTGAACCGTTAGTCATCCTGACTGAATATCCCTGACGGATGAGTATGCCCCATGTATATGGGGGTGAACCGCGAAATCATTAAACAGTACGAAATGGATGTTTCGTATGCCCCATGTATATGGGGGTGAACCGTCATACGACTATATAAATTTGCCAGTGTTTGCGTATGCCCCATGTATATGGGGGTGAACCGAGCATCATGCAGGACAGGAAGGTGTGCTACTTCGTATGCCCCATGTATATGGGGGTGAACCGGTAGAGAATGCAATGTTCAAAGCGGCTTGCGGAGTATGCCCCATGTATATGGGGGTGAACCGCTGATTGGAGAGAAAAGAAGGCGGCACGGAGAAGTATGCCCCATGTATATGGGGGTGAACCGGTTGCCAACGGCACAATCGGCAAGGTCATCGAAGACGTATGCCCCATGTATATGGGGGTGAACCGCATCAGGGACCCAGTGATTGCTTCAGGAATAAGTATGCCCCATGTATATGGGGGTGAACCGGACTATGTTATTGACCATTATGCAGATGGTACGCGTATGCCCCATGTATATGGGGGTGAACCGAAAAATGGTGAGTACCCCCCCGCCAAAAATCGTATGCCCCATGTATATGGGGGTGAACCGATAACGGGATGTACAAACTGTGGTCGTACATCGTATGCCCCATGTATATGGGGGTGAACCGCGTACGCAGTCATCAAAGAAGAACTGGAAGAAGTATGCCCCATGTATATGGGGGTGAACCGGTGAACAGACTAGAGGTATGATTCAGGCAGAAATCGTATGCCCCATGTATATGGGGGTGAACCGTGAATTTGGTCAGATCAGGGCAATGGAAGAGAACGTATGCCCCATGTATATGGGGGTGAACCGTAACCGGCATTGATGCAAGCAAGTTCATACCAGTATGCCCCATGTATATGGGGGTGAACCGATTAGAGAATGGTGAGATTGATCCACCATTATCGTATGCCCCATGTATATGGGGGTGAACCGAGGAGCATGGAGGATCTATATGCCTCATATCACGTATGCCCCATGTATATGGGGGTGAACCGAATACCAGGAGCCGCATCACTGGGAGGATTGGGAGTATGCCCCATGTATATGGGGGTGAACCGACAAGACGGATCCACGATCATCTGATACGTCTCGTATGCCCCATGTATATGGGGGTGAACCGCATATCTGCGCTAGATTATTTCGCTTGGTATCAGTATGCCCCATGTATATGGGGGTGAACCGGCGAAGCCGTACTGGCTGAACTCAGACGGATCCGTATGCCCCATGTATATGGGGGTGAACCGTAAACTCCGTCATGCTGACAGAGTTCAGTTGAGCGTATGCCCCATGTATATGGGGTTGAACCGATCATCTAAATCAGTGTCGTTTCCATTCTGCTGCGTATGCCCCATGTATATGGGGGTGAACCGAACAGCCAAACATGTGTATTCAGAACTAAAGATGTATGCCCCATGTATATGGGGGTGAACCGTGGACAGCATTAATCGCTTTACCGGCATGCGCGTATGCCCCATGTATATGGGGGTGAACCGATCATGTCTGCATACGCAGAACAGCATCATAAAGTATGCCCCATGTATATGGGGGGGGTGAACCGCATCTTCAGAAAGAAGATGCTTGCATGAGCAACGTATGCCTCATGTATATGGGGGTGAACCGAGGCACGCAAGGAAGTAATCGACGCGGACCAGCGTATGCCCCATGTATATGGGGGGTGAACCGAGTTGAAATGACCATACGGACAATATGACTGGAGCATGCTGGCATGTATAAAACCGATGGATCTGATGTTGTGGTAGATCAGTTATATCTGAAATTATTGTTCGCTTAATGTTAGGTGTTGATAGATGGGTATTTAGTCGTATGCGGATTGGTAAGGTTGAACGATATATTTGAAAATAAAAGGCCCCAATGTGAAGTGGTCCCAAAGTCAAGGACAGATTCCTGACAGTAGAGAGGCAGTAGAGTAAAACAGATGACAGTGCTCTGGATTGAGTCATTC
>JAKVJO010000009.1 GCA_022486935.1 Solobacterium sp.
AGCTTTGAACGGCGAAAATTCAAAGGGGTTCTGAGGCCTTTCCTTTCTACTCACAGAGACATTATAAAAATCAGTTCAGGGACATTCAACCTAAGCTGATCATAGTCATATGATATGAGCATTAACAATTGATGTTTAATAATTTCTGCTTTTGCAGATGATCCTTGTCATTCTCAACAATTGCTATGAGAAAAGAATTTTGGTTTGTTGAATTGTGCTTACAAATAGGGCAATCCCTGCGTTTTTGGTGTGCCGTAACGTCTGTGATGATATGATATTGGCGTAGATTAAATGGATTGGAGTATTACGCTTATGGACATGCAGAAATACAGTAAACGCGTCATGGTACGGGAGATCGCAGACTTCTTCAAGTTTGAGCGGGTAACAGGCAATGATGAGAGCCTGAACAGATGGGTGGTTGTACCTGATGTCAACCGTCCTGGTTTTGAGTTGGCTGGATACTTCATGCCAACTGACCCAAGACGTGTTGTTATCATTGGTAACAAGGAAGAAAACTTCATCAAGTCACTGTCAGAAGATGAACAGCGGGGCAGGTATCCGTATATTACAGATGGCCTGACACCGTGCATTATCATTACCCATAACAACCCGGTACCGTGGGTGTTGCAGCAGATCGCGGAACAGCAGAACTTCCCGATCTTCCGTACCCCACAGGATACGTACCGCATCATGGCCGATCTGATTACCTTCCTGGATGAGAAACTGGCACCGGAAGATACGATCTCCGGCGTACTGATGGCAGTCTATGGAAGAGGTATCCTGATTACCGGCGAGAGCGGACTTGGTAAGTCTGAAGCTGCTCTGGAACTGATCAGAGATGGTCAGGTACTGATCGCAGATGACCGGGTAGATGTACAGAAGGTACACAACACGATCTTCGGCCATGCGCCTGAATTACTGAAGGGCATGATGGAGATCCGAGGCATTGGCATCATTGATGTCGAACGCATGTATGGCGCCAACTATCTGAGTGAACGTCACCAGATTGATATGGTCATCACCCTGGTGCACTATGACAAAGATGCGGAATATGACCGCACTGGAGACAGTACGGAACACTTCACCCGAATCCTTGATGTCTTGATTCCTACCCTGGTACTGCCAGTCAGCCCTGGCCGTTCCATGGGCGCAATCATTGAGTCTGCCGTATCCAACTACATCCTGAAGGAAGAAGGATATGACAGCTCCAAGGTATTCAAAGACCGCCTTCATTCATTCCTGCTGAAGGAAGATGAAGAACAGCAGAAGGGCGGAAACAATCAGTGAGAGCGATACTCTTCGACTTTGACGGTACCATTATGGATACCGAGCCGGCAATCATTGCCAGTTACTTCCATGTATTTGAAGTCTACCGCAAGAGAGAAGACTTCACCCCGGAACGCCAGGTAGAAGTACTTGGCCCTTCGCTGGAAACAGAAATGCTGAAGTTCTTCCCGGAGATGGATCCCCAGGTATGTATCCAGGAATACCGGAATTACCAGAACGAATACATCCAGAATCTGGTAAAGCCAATGGCCCATGCCATGGAACTGTTGGAATGGATCAAAGACCAGGGATACCCGGCCGGCGTCATTTCAACCAGACTCTCAGATTCCCTGAAGCATATCCTTGGCTTTACCCACATGGATCAGTATGTAGAGATCACGGTAGGACATGATGATGTGGTCAATGACAAACCGGACCCGGAGGGAATCAACCTTGCCATGAAAGAACTGGGCTGCACGTCCAGCATCTATGTGGGAGACAGCACAACAGATATCCTGGCAGGCAAGAATGCCGGCAGCTATACCGTTGCGGCAATGACCAAACCGGAAAAGGAAGCGGCACTGAAAGCCTCCAACCCGGATGTATGTATCTATGATCTTCTGGAACTGAAACAGATCCTGAAGAAACTGGAAGGAGAATAACCCCATGGCACTTGTCAAGTTTACAGACGGCTTCAACGGCACCTATGAGATCGGCGGCCAGACACTGCATATCAATGGCGAAGATGGCATTCATCCTTACGATATGACATTCGGGGCGGTTGCGTCCTGCATGTATGCGACACTGCTGGATGTATGTGAGAACCGCAATATTGTAATCCGCAGTTCTGATGTGACCGTAACGGGTGAAAAGAGAACCACGGTACCAATGACACTGGAACATGTCTGTATCAGAGTGGTTACCGACAGTGACAGTGATCTTGAAACGCTGCAGAAGGCAATGGACCGTACGATTCAGGCCTGCTCCATGGTGCAGACCGTTGCCAAAGTGGCAGAGATTGAATACCACATTGAAAAGAAGTAATACAGGATAAGAGCTCTTTTGCGGAGCTCTTTTGATACGGAGGAGTAACGATGATCTACCCGGCATTTTTGAAACGGAATGATACGATCGGCATTACGGCACCCAGTGCCGGTGTCGGAAGAAAACTGGATGACTACTGCGCCTCCATTAAAGTGCTGCACAGCCAGGGCTACAAGACTATGGAAACACCGGATGTACGCATCAATGACCAGCGGGCAGCGGATGCTGAAACACGGGCTGAAGAACTGAAGTCTTTGTACCTGGATCCGGAAGTGGACATGGTGATGTGTGCAGCCGGCGGTGACTTCATGAATGAAATCCTGCCGTATGTAGACTTCAGGGCAATTCAGAAACACCCCAAGTGGACCATGGGTGCCTCAGACCCGACGTCATTGCTGTATCCGCTAACAACCAGATATGATATCGCAACCCTCTATGGCATGAATGCCGGGGCATTTGATCCAGGCACTGATTTCCAGTTCATCAAAGACAGTCTTTCCCTTCTCAAGGGAAAGAAGATCATCCAGCATTCTTCAAAGTACTGCCAGCGTCAGCCAAGCTGGGAAGCAGATCACCTGGAACTCAATGATCCCTCTGAGTGGAAGAGCAATGTCTCCAGGCTCAATGTCAAAGGCAGGGCAGTCGGCGGCTGTCTGGATGTACTGAAGGATCTCTTCGGTACACCCTGTGATGGCACTTCCAGATTCATCAAGAAGTATTCAGAAGATGGCTTTATCTGGTTTCTGGATGTATTCGGCATGAGTGCAGAGAATGTCTACCGCACCTTATGCCAGATGCGCTTTGCCGGCTATCTGAACCATGCAAAGGCGGTGGTGGTCGGAAGAGTGCTGCTGCAGTCCAGCGAAACAGGAATGGACTACGAAGAAGCAGTGACACGGGCACTGCCGGGGATCCCTGCAGTGATGGAGGCAGATATCGGTCATACCGATCCCTGCATGACACTGATCCTTGGCTCGATTGCTACCCTGCATTACCAGAACGGTGAGGGTTCGCTGAAGTTCAGTTTGGACTGATATGTTAAAATTGCAGTGTTAACCAGTGAAAGAAGTGATATGTAGATATGGAAGAGAATAAGCGAGTTGTACTGGTATCCGGGATGTCCGGAGCCGGCAAGAGTACTGCAACCAGGTTTCTGGAAGATATGGGCTATCACTGCATCGATAATTTCCCGGTGCAGATGGTCAGCCTGCTTGTTGATATGATCGAGCATTCCATTGACCCGAGATACAGTTATATTGCACTGTCTACCTCCGCCCAGGACTTCCCGGAGTTTTTAAGGGGACTCAAGGGTGAGGGCATCAAAGTAGAAGTGCTGTTTCTGGATGCCAGCGATGATGTACTGCTGCACCGCTACAAGAGCACCAGAAGAACCCACCCGCTGCTTCAGAGCAACCAGGCAAATACCCTGGATGAAGCGATCGCTGTCGAGCGTCAGATGTTCTCCCAGTACAAGTCGGATTCCTTTATCACCCTGGATACGACGTTTGTCTCTGAACATGAACTGCGCTCGAGAATTGAACAGTACTTCTCCAAGAGCACCATTCCGCCATTCTCCATTTCCTTTATCTCCTTTGGCTACAAGTATGGCGTACCAATGGATGCGGACCTGATGATTGATGTGCGTTTCCTGCCAAACCCGTACTGGGTAGTAGAACTGCGCCCTTATACCGGCAATGACCAGTGCGTCTATGACTATGTCATGCAGAAACCGGAGACCCAGGAATTTCTGAAGCGTCTGTTGGCATTCACGGACTATGCCTTTGCAGAGTATGTCAAAGAAGGCAAGAATCACTTTACGGTTGCGATCGGCTGCACCGGCGGCCAGCACCGTTCTGTCTCCATTACCAACTTCCTGTACAATCACTACAAGCGCACCTATAACAGCTATGTAGAACACAGAGACGTCAAGAAAGCCCAGCAGTATGAGAAATAAGAGAGTCGTTGTCATCGGCGGCGGTCATGGTCAGTCAACCATCTGCCGCGGCATCAAGAATATTCCCAACATTGACATCACGGCCATTGTCACGGTCGCAGATGATGGCGGCAGTACCGGAAGACTGCGCCGGGAATTCAATATCCCGGCCATGGGCGATATCCGCAATGTCATGGTGGCACTGGCTGAAAGTGAAAGCACGCTGAGCAGACTGATGAACTACCGCTTTGAAGACCCCGAGGGAACCTGCACAGATGTACAGGGGCATAACCTGGGCAACCTCATCCTGACGGCATTGACCCAGCAGTGCGGCAGCTTCCTGGAAGCAGTGCAGACCATTGGCCAGGTATTGAATGTCAAAGGCACCATCATTCCGGCTACCACCCAGGTCATCTCGTTATTTGCCCTGATGGAAGACGGCGTCATCGTCAAGGGAGAAGCCAATATCCCGAATATCTCCAATCATATCAGTAAGGTCTTCTATGACGAACCGGTCCATGCAACACCGGAAGCTGTAGATGCCATTTTACATGCGGATCTGATCATCTATGGAATCGGCTCTGTCTATACCAGCATCCTGCCGAATGTCATCATCCCTGAGATCCAGGATGCCCTGGAACATACCCGTGCAAGAAGAGTGTACTTCTGCAATGCCATGACCCAGCCGGGCGAGACAGATGGCTATGGGCTGGAAGAACATGTACAGGCACTGCTGGACCACGGTGCAGCAGTGGACGCAGCGGTCGTTGCCAGTGACCGCATTGACCCGAAGATTATCCGCAGATATAAAAAAGAAGGCAGTACGCATGTCAATGTACATGATTCAAAACATGCCTATAAAGTCGTGAAGAGATCTCTGTTATCCTTTGAAGACGGTCTGGTGCGCCATGACCCGAAGAAGATCCAGAGAACGGTCATGTACCTGCTGGAACAGAAAGGACGTTAAATGTCATTTACTGCAGACGTCAAGCAGGAGGTGTCCCTGCATCATCTGGAAATGGACGACGGAAGGGCGGAGCTGTCTGCACTGGTCAAGATGACCTCTTCCCTGTCAATTTCATCCGGGCGGGGTATGACGCTGTTGGTGCGTACGGAGAATGCACCGGTATCGAGACTGATCGTAAGGCTGTTTAAAGAACGGTATCAGGTTGAGATTGAGCCCTTTGTACAGCGCAAGATGAACCTGAGAAAGAACCTGATCTATGGCCTGAGGATCTATGGCGATATCACTGCCATCCTGAGAGATCTGGGGTTATATTCTCCTAGAGGTCTTTTGGAGAAGCCGCTGCAGAAGATTGTATCCAGGGATACCTGGGTCAGAAGCTATCTGGCCGGGGCATTCATGGCTGAGGGCAGTGTCAACTCCCCGACGACAGCGAGCTATCATCTGGAGATCAATGCCGGCAGTGAGAAACACGCACTGTTCCTGGTTGACCTCATGGCCAAGTTCAATATTCCTGCCCATACGATTGAGCGAAGAGGAAGAACGGTTGTTTACGTGAAGCAGGCAGAGAAGATCGGCGACTTCCTGCGGTGCATCGGTGCAGATCAGTGTGTCATGCAGTTTGAAGACACGAGAATCTCAAGGGATCTGGCCAACAGTGTGCAGCGTTTGAACAATGTGGAAATTGCCAATGGTGTGAAGTCACTCAAGGCAGGGACAGACCAGATGAGAGATATTGCTATCCTGGAAGAAGCCGGCCTGATTGACAAACTCGATGATAAACTGAAAGATGTCATTGAACTGCGGAAGAATGATCCGGAAGGTTCACTGAATGAACTGGCAGAGAAGTATATGGAACAGAAACATATCCAGGTATCCAAGTCCGGTATGAAGCACCGCTTCAACCGTATCCATGAACTGGCAGAGAAAGCAGAAGGGAAATAGTATGAGCGATCGTGTCTTTGAAGTTCTGATCAGTATTGGCATCATATTCTGTATCTACCTGACAATCAAATATCTGTGGCCATTGATCCTGGTCATTGTCCTGTTGATTGTATTCGGGGTATGGCGCTCACGCCACATCATGAAACAGGCAGAAGACGAAGCCAGAAAAGCCATGGGTGAAGACATCCACGTTGATTCAGCAGAAGAGGATACTCAGGATGTACCGCAGTATGAGCAGGATCTCTTCCATGCCCAGGTCAATGAGGCACGTAACAAGGACCTGAGACCGAAGGGTGATATTATAGATGCCGAGTTCACGCGCAAAGATGAACAGAAGGAAGAGGAACAGGAAAAGCACTGAACAGTTTTTCAGTGCCGCCATGTATGTGTACAGAGCAATTAGTCTTTAAACCATTGGAATTAGAGGAATTAACCGAACTGAGAGAAAAGTACCTGTGTCATAACCGCAGCCGTTTATGCGACTGGACCGTAGGTGGGATCTGGATGTGGAGAGATTATTTCCACATGGAATATGCAGTACTGGATGGAACGCTGATCTTCAAGCTGATGTACTTCGGCAAGATTACCGCATTCTCCTTCCAGATGAATGACAACTACAGTGACATCATCCAGCATCTGAAGCGCTGGTGCCACGATCATGAAACACCGCTGGTGCTGTGCCTGGTGGAACAGGCATTCCTGGAAGAGATCCAGCAGGAAGAACACTGTCTCCATGTACGCGAGGAGTCTGACTGGTTTGACTACCTGTACAACACGTCTGACCTGCAGAACTATACTGGAAAGCACTACGCAACCCAGCGCAATCACATCCATGCCTTCCTGAGGGATGTACCGGACGTGGAAGTTGCAGAAGGCAGAATTGATGAAGCAGAAGCCATTGCCTTTCTTGATGAGTTCTATGCCAACAAGCAGATCGCAGATGACATTGAACTGGAAGAGAAGAACAAGACCTATGAAGTATTCCGCAGGCAGGATCTGTATGACTTCAAGACCATTGCGTTAAGAAGCAGGGGCAAGATGATCGGCCTGGCAGCTGGGGAAGTCATAGACGATACCGTCTTTGAGCACATTGAAAAAGCACTGGATTCCTATAATGGCATCTATCCGTACCTCTCGCAGTCCTTTGCCAAACTGTGGGATCCGGAAGTGGTGAAGTATACCAACAAGGAAGAAGACTGCGGTGACATGGGACTCAGGTACTCCAAGGAGAAATACCGCCCGGTTACCAAACTGAGCAAGTATACCGTGGAAATCTGTCACAGTTCACTGGACTGAGTCAGTGCAGATGATACAATAATCAGTATATCTGGAAGGGGAGCATTCATAACATGATCGAACATGGCAATCCATCGCTGACCGCCGGCATCCGTGAGTGCTGGAACAAGAGTTTTACCACGGAAGATCCGCGGTATACCGAATACTTCTTTGCCAACCTCTTCAAGGCAGAGTACGGCTATGCATGGAGTGAAGAAGGCAGGGCTGTTTCTTCCCTGTGCCGGATCCCGCATGACATCATGTTCAATGGAAGAATCCTGCAGGCAAGCATGATCCTGGGCGTATCCACCATTCCGGAATACCGGAACAAGGGATACATGCACCAGCTGATGGATACCGTCATCGATGCCTGTGAACATACCGAACTGATTACCTTTATCCAGGCATACCGCCCGGAACTGTATGAACCATGGGGATTCCAGATGGTGGAATACCGCATGGACTACACAGTCACAAGAGCCGATGTCAAACGCATTACCAACTACGGCTGCGCCTATGAACCATCTCCCATCGATCTGCTCAAGGTATACAGTGCCTTCATCAGACGCTTCAACGGCTTCTATGCAAGAGACCTCAACTACTTCGTACAGAAGAAGAAAGAGATCCAGGCAGAAGGCGGAAAGATCGTTGCCTACTACAACGGCAAAGATCAGATCCAGGGCTATGCGACCATTCTCATCCAGGGACGGGAAGCCAAAGTGGAAGAACTGGTCTACCTTGACTCCATGTCATTGACCAAACTGGTCAATGCGGCACTGCAGGAGAGGCCTACCGTACACCTGTGGGTATCAGATGCGGAGAACCTGGGAGTCATGTTCCCGCATGCACCGGTAGATAAGCACGGCTTCACCATGGCCAGGCTGAACGATGCGGCACTGTTCTCAAGACTGTTCGGCACAGAAGTACACGATGCCAGGGAAGCCTTTGCGATCAGTAAGAAACCGCTCAACATGAACGAAGAAGAATAGTCATTCAGGGAACTCGAAGAACCGGGTTCCTTTTCTTTTGCGGTAATGCAAAAAGCTCATCGATAGACGGATATTCTGGCCATTTATGGACTATTTAATGCAGATTCAAGGAAATAAAGCAGGCATTTATTCATGACTTTTTGAATGCGAAAAGATCGTGCAAGTACTATGGGAATAAATGGTACGCTAATAGCATCTTTGGACAAACTGTAATCCCCAAAATCCGACAGATTGTATCATCCTCGTCATAAATAGTGTTGAGAACTGCCGGATACTGTCGAATCATCCGCATTCAAAGCACGTTTTGTCGAATGTGTCAGACAGAAGAGGAAACAGAAATTCCAATGAATATAATCGGAGGTGTTGATAAAGCATATGAACAATAAGACGAAAGAACAAATCAAAGAGTATCTCGAGAAGAAGACGAAAGAGTTCAATCTTTCCATGTCTGACGATTTCACTACAAATGAAATTGCAGATCATCTTCATCTATCCCGTTCCGTGACCAGTCAATACTTAAATGAACTGGGAGAGGAAAAAGTGATTCTCAAGATCAAATCACGTCCAGTCTATTTCTTTGATATTGCTGCACTCGAAAAGAAATACAGAGTCAGCGTCAAAGATCTGGAATTTATGGATGTTGAAGAGCTGCTTGAGCATCTTAGAAAATCCGGTCCCACCAACAGCGCGTTCGACAGTCTTGTTGGTTATGACGGATCATTGCAGAATCTGATCGATCGCAGTGTTGAAATCTTCGAGTATCCTCCGAATGGTCTGCCACTGTTGATCTATGGAGACGATGGCACTGGCAAATATACGCTTGCGAATCAGATATGCAAAAACTCAGTAATACGTGGCGGAGTACTGAATAAAAAAGCTGAAGTTGTCAACATTGAACTGGGCGAACATGATGCTCAGGCTTACGAAAAGATCGATAAACTCCTCCATGAAAATCATGCCAATGGAATGGCGGTTATCATCTCACATGTTGAAAGAATTGACCAGAAAACTGAGCAGATTCTGATTGACTATCTCAATTCGGATGTGATCCAGCATCGTGCACAGGTGCATCTGATATTCCTCAGCGGGAATACTCCTTCTTCCTACATGAGCGCTGATCTTCAGAAAACCATTCCGCTTCAAGTTCATTTGCGCAGATATGATCAGCGTCCGATCGAAGAACGCGAAGCACTGGTAATCAGCAAGTTCCAGGAACAGCAGAAACTCCTGAAGAGAAAAATTCAGGTTTCCAGTAACGTTGTAAGAACTCTGATGAATTCGAAGTTCTCAAACAATATCCGGGGAATTGATAATGCAGTTCGTCTGATGTGTGCACATGCCAATATGTCCGATTCAGACGGGACCATCATGGTGCATTCCTACGATATGCCTCAGGATCAACTCGAAAATATCCAAATTACATTGGATGACGTATCTTATATCGACTGTGACAAGTACATTGGCCACCGTGAAGTGGATCTATATATTGATTTCTTCAACGCTGTACTGCTTTGCTGTCAGGAAGAAAACACAGATGAAATGATCCAGAAGTTCACGGCGATTTACAACGACATTGTTAATCACCTGCTTCTGACAAACTCTGATACCAATCGGACACTGATGGGTATGGAAGTGGCACTATCAAATATTGTTAATGCGATTGTGCAGAATCACTATGTAAATATTCCAGGCAACTTCAACTTCGTTCTTGCAAAACTGACATATATCTATAACCAATATTCTCATACATTCGAGCAATGGGAACATGAACGTCATGATGATATCAACAGTTTGATTAACCGGATCCGCAAGGAGTTTGTTACTGAAACAATCATCGCGGATGAGATGAATCAGATTGTCCAGCGTAACCTGGAATTTAAGCTTTCTAGCATCTCGTTGGCAATTATGAGTCTCATCCTGTACAGATACAACAGTGAACTTCACGGTCGGAAAATGTTCGGCATTATCATATGTCATGGCTATTCCACGGCCACAAGTATAGCTAGTGCAGTTAATACACTGATTGGCAGTTATGTGTTTGATTCCATAGATATGCCAATTGATACGACTGTAGCTGAGATTGAAGAATCCCTGAAGGATAAGGTTCAACGGATCAATCAGTATGCAGATGTTGTCATCATGGTTGATATGGGAAGTCTCGAGCAGATCGACGGAAGTTTTACAACCAATCGAAATGTAGCAATTATCAACAGTGTCACTACGAAAATGGCGTTAAATATCGGCTACAAGATTGTACATGGAGAAACGATCGACCATATATTCGAAAACGCGGAAAATGACTACAAGGTAGAACATAAGATTTTCAGAAACAAAACAAAAAATGTCATTGTGTTTACCAGCGAAAGCGGCATTGAAACAGCTCAGAGAGTTGAAGATTTATTCAAACGCTCTATCCCGGTCGACATACCGGTTGAATACCAACTTGCTCCATATGACAGATTTCAGAGCGACAGTGTATTGGATATAGATAAGAATGAGAACATCCTGTTCATAACTGGAACGGATGACCCTGAGATTAAGGGAACTACTTATATCCCTCTGGAAGGAATCATCACAACCGGCAATCTCGATATCATCAGTAATAAGCTAAAACCATTCCTCAATGAAGAGCAGCTGAAGCAGTTGATTGTGAATATCAGAAGAAACTTCACGTTAATTAATGTGGTGCAGTATCTGACAATACTAAATCCACAGACTCTTCTGGATTACATAACCGTTGCGGTTGATATTCTTCAGAAAAAGTACCATGTGGAACTTGAAGGCAGGAGACTGGTAGGTATCTATATCCATATCTGCTGTCTGGTAGAACGACTAGTTACAAAAGTCGGTGTAATCAAGGAAAGTGCGGAAACAAAAGAATTTGTGAAGAACAATCCGGAATTCATAAAACTCGTCAATGAGAGTTTCGCACAGATAACCAATCATTATCACATCGTCATTCCGGAATCGGAAATGATGTATCTGTACTCGTTTATTGATCCTAAAGAAAACTAGGATGGGGGAGCTTATGAAGACCAGGAAAACGATTATTGCAACACATGGAACACTTGCTGAAGGGTTTGCGGCAGCATTGAAAATCATTGTCGGTGAAGATGCCAATATGATTGTCATGAACTGCTATATGTCTCCGGACTTCAAACTTGATGAGAGTATTAAAAGCCTTATGAATTCAATTGATTTTTCAAAAGAAGAAGTCGTAGTCTTTACAGATTTACTCGGAGGATCTGTGAACAATGGATTTATCAGGGCAATGGAGAAATATCCGTTTGTCCTGATCACAAATACCAATCTTGGTGTTCTGATGGATTACATGATTACTGTTCCAGAATTAAGTGATATTCACACCAGGGTTACAGAACAAGGGTTCAATATTGTCTGCTGCAACGATCTAATGCAACAGACAGTAGGAAACACAACAGAAGATGATTTATAAAGAAAGGAGGAAAAAATGATTAAAGCTCTAAGAATTGATCATCGTCTTGTACATGGACAAGTGGCATTCACATGGACTCATTTTCTCGCAGCGACAAGGATCATCGTAATTGACGATACTGCCGCAAATGATGACTTTCAGAAAATGGCACTTAACATGTCTAAGCCTGCAGGCGTCAAACTAAATGTATTCACTGTTGATAAAGCATTAGAAAGAATAGAAAAGATTGAATCACTGAGCGACACAATCTTCATCATCTTCGGTTGTACAAAAGATGCATCTCGCTTCATATGTGCTCATCCAGGTTTTAAAGAATTGAACGTTGGCGGAATCACAAAGAAGGATTCCAGCAAACAGTATTCAGAAGTTGTGTATTTGAATCCTGACGAAGAAAATGATTTGAAGCAGATTCAAAATACTGGATGCAAGCTCTATATGCAGCAATTGCCATCAACTGAAAAACAGATTCTTAGTTTATAAAAGGAGGGGTATCTCGTGCAATTAGTACAATCATTGATCGTGACATTGATTTCCGTTGTAATGATCCTTGATTCACGTATGTTCGGCCGACTCAATTTCGAAAGACCATTAATCACCTGCTTCTTATGCGGCATCCTGCTCGGTAACGTGCAGGTAGGATTGGCAGTAGGAGCACAGATGGAACTTGTCACTCTGGGAATGATGTCCATTGGTGCTTCCGGTATCGATATGAATATGGGCTCATTAGTAGGGTGCGCAATCTGTATCATGACAGGCGCAGATATTGAAACAGCACTGACTGTTGCTGTTCCAATGACGCTTCTTGCTACACTGCTTGGAACAATCTCCAGTGTCATCCGTATCCAGTTTGCACATATGTGCGATAACTACGTTGACCAGGGCAACTTCAAGATGGCTAAGCGTGTAGATATCGTATATGGACCTGCGCTGTATGTCCTGTTCACGATTATTCCGGTGTTCCTGTCTGTATATTATGGCGCCAGCGTAGTTCAGGCAATTGCTGATATTGTACCGACCTGGGTTACATCGGGCGTGTCACTGGGTGCAAACATCATCGCATTCTATGGATTCGCAATGCTTCTGTCTACAATGGTCAATATCAAAACTGTTATATATTTCTTCGCTGGTTTTCTGCTTGCTGCTTATTCGGGACTGGGATTAACTGCAATCGCCTTGATTGGTATTGTCCTCGCAATTATTTTGTACGACGTCAAGTACAACAATTCAAATGGTAAATCTAATGGACCTTCGAAGCCGCAAAGCATCAATGATCAGCTTGAAGATCTGGATAACTGAGGGGTGAATAAAATGTCAGAAAAGGGTATAGAAGCACAGAAGAATTATCCTCTTAAAAAGAAACTGAAAGAAATCTTCTGGGGAGCCTGGTGCATGCAGACTAACTGGAACTATGAACGCCAGATGAATACAGCTTATATGTATGCAATGTCACACTGTATTGATCGCCTTTATCCAGATCCAGAGGACATCGAGAAGAAAAAAGAAGCTTATCGCAGACACTTGGAGTTCTTCAATATCACTCCACAGTTTGCAGCCTTGACTCTTGGTATTTCTGAGGCGATGGAAGAACAATACGCTGAAGATCCAGAACATTTTGATCCAAAGATGATCAATTCTGTAAAAGTTGCTCTTATGGGTCCGATGTCAGGCATTGGTGATTCATTGTTCCAGGGCACAATCAGAGTTATTGCAATGTCTATTGGTATTTCTTTAGCTCAACAGGGTTCTGTACTTGGACCGATTATTGCTATTGCGATTTCAATCGCCACATCTGTTCCAATTACTTGGGAACTGGCAAAGTTCGGTTATACAAAAGGACAGGAATTTGTAAAACAGATCAGTGAATCAAATGTCATGGACAAAGTGATGTTTGTCTGCTCAGTTGTCGGTCTGTTTGTCATTGGCGGTATGTCTGCAACTCTGGTTGATATTACGACTCCGCTTAAGTTTGGTGATTCATTTGTATTACAGGATGTCCTTGATGGAATTATGCCAAAGATTCTCCCGTTAGCACTTACATGGTTAATGTACTGGATTATCAAAAAAGGTAAGGTTAAGCCGATGTGGGTTATCATTGGGTGCTTCGTAGCCGGTATCATTCTTAATTACTTCGGTATTCTTGCTGCCTGACAGGTAGAGGAATAAATAAAGGAAAGGTGAAAAAATATGTACGATGTTAAGAAAATGATTGATGAAATTGTTTCAAAGAAAGAAGTGAAGACTCTGAGCTTTGCCGGATGCGGCGGATCTCTTGCCTGCTTCTATGCGCCGTTCTATTACATGACTCACGAATCCAGCCTCAATTCAACGTATACAACTTCGAACGAATTTGTTCATGATACTCCGAAATCCGTCAATGAACATGCAGTTGTTGTTGTTGCTAGCCGTCGTGGTAATACTGCTGAAACAGTAGAGGCAGCAAAAGTTGCAAAAGCTAAGGGCGCTACTGTCATTGGTCTGCAGTATGAAAAGGATACTCCGCTGGAAAAGGTTGTCGATTACGCCATTCAGTTTGATGATGCAGATGGCATTCCGGTTACAGAAGGGAAATCCATGTATGCACTGCAGATTGCGTATGAACTGACCAACGCTATTGATCACAACACAGATACTTACAAAAAAATGGTTGCTGCTGCACAAAAGATGAATGATCTGATTCCTTCCGCCAAGAAGTCAATTGTACCTGAAGCAATCAAGTTCTCAATTGATTATCAGAACGACAATGTCATCTATACGATGGGCAGTGGAACTGCCTGGTCAGCTGCACAGCAGCAGCAGATCTGCATCTTTATGGAGATGCAATGGATCAACTCAAGTGTAATTCATACCGGTGAATTTTTCCATGGCCCGTTTGAAATCACTGATCCGGATACAGCATTCCTGCTTCTGAAGTCAACAGGTAAGACACGCGATCTGGATGACAGGGCACTTACATTCCTGAACAAGTACAATCACCATCTCTTTGTGATTGATGGTGAAGACTACGGCATGAAGGATCTGGGTGATGTATCTGAATATTACGATTATGAATTCAATACTCAGATGCTTGGCGTATTCAACCACCTGCTCGCGGATATGAGAAATCATCCGCTGAGCAAGCGCAAGTACATGTGGAAGTATAATTACTAATCCATACAACCTGAATTGATACGAAACAACCGGCATGTTGAATTACTCTGCATGCCGGATTGTTTTAAGAAGGGATAGCAGATCATGAACAAACCGGAATTGGTGATTTTTGATGTGGACGGAACGCTTCTCAATACAGAGTTTCTCTGGCAAAAAGCATGGGAAGAAACAGGGAGAAGACATGGGGTTGAGGGTTTTGGCGATCAGATTTTCAGAAAAGTCGTTGGCATATCAGGGAAGGCAGTAGAGAACGTTCTTGAAAAAGAACTTCCCGAACGTGCGGATCGTCTCGAGATTCTTAATGAAGCGCGTATAACCGGTAAAAAGTTGCTTGAAAAAGAAGTGGATGTCATGCCCGGAACCAGAGAGATTCTGGCGTATCTGTCTGCTATGGATGTGAATATGGCTGTTGCAACAACCACATCCAGGGAAATGACAGAAGAGCGTCTGAAGAAACTCGCTCTATGGGATTACTTTAAGTTGGTGCTCTGTGGAGATGAAGTTAAGAAACGGAAGCCGGATCCGGAAATTTATCTGAGCGTTTTGAAGAAGATGAATTGCCGATGTGATCAGTGTCTGGTAATTGAGGATACTGGATATGGTGTTCAATCTGCATATTCTGCCGGAATTCCGGTTATCATGGTTCCTTCTGTTAATCAGCCTAATGAAGTACAGCTCCGTCAGGCGGTGATGGTTAAGAAAAATCTTCTGGAAGTTAAAAAGGTAGTAGAGGAAACTCTGGAGAATGATAAATCATATGGAACAGATTAGTAGTGATGCAATGCTCAAGTATGTATATGAATCTAGAGATGCAATCAGGTTAATAATTCATCATGCCCTGTATGTGGCATGTGCTGAGAAATTGGCTGAAAGGTCGTTCAGAAGGATCTATCTTGTTGGCTCTGGTACCAGTTATCATGCTTGCATAGGAGCCGCCAAACTGGTGCAGACCGTTATGGGAATTGAAACAACATGTAGTTATCCAATGGAATTCGTAGACAATATGGATGTAATCGATTCTAACGCATTGCTGATCGGAGTATCGCAGGCTGGTCGCAGTGCAAGTACGATACAAGCATTGGATAAAGCAAAAAAACATCAACTTGTCACATGCGCAATCACTGCAGATATGAATGCACCAATCTGTGATCATGTGGATCTGGTTGTTCCTCTGGATATCGGTGAAGAAACTGTTGGTCCAAAGACAAAGGGATACATAGGATCCATTGCAGTATTGGATCTTTTGGCAATTGAAATAGCTCAACGCTTGGGGAAGATCAATATAGAAACAAAATCACAATTGATACAACGCTTATTGAAAATTACTGATTCAATTACTGAAATAGCAGATGCGACTGAAATGTGGTTTCAAAACAATCAGCAGCTCTTCAAGGATGCCAAACGATTCATTGTAATTGGCTACGGACCTATCATGTCTTCTATGTTGGAAGGAAGTCTGAAAATGTTGGAGGCGAATCGATGCAGTGTTACCGGATATGAACTTGAAGAGTTTATGCATGGTATCTACCATTCGATTGATTCTGATACATGGATTTTTGGCTTGGGATATCCTTCACGTCATTATGAACGAATGGTACGGATGATGAAATATCTGGAAGAAGAAAAAGAGGCTCAAGTATTTATGATTCCTTCCCAACGTCCAAACGGTTTTCATTGGGACTTTGTGAATGACGATATGTTTTCATCAATGGAATATACAGTTCCACTGCAAGTGCTCGCAAGGGAAATCTCATTGTTGCACGGCATTGACTGTACAAAATCTGCAGACCCCGATTTTCACAAGAAGATGCAAAGTTATATCTATTGATACCGAGAAATGAAAAGAGTTGATATATATGCCTGAACAGAAAACAAGAGTTTTAGATCGTACGATTTTAGCGCTTCTGCTTCCTTTGATTTTACAGAATGCGTTAATGACCGTATCGAATAGTGTTACAACAGGCTATATAGGAAGACTGGCAATTTCTGATATTTCTGCATATGGTGTCGCTAACCGTATTTACAATATCTACTATTCGATATTTGCCGGACTGGCGATCGGCGTCATGATCGTAAACGCAAAGATATTTGGAAAGAAGAAATATGCACGTTTCCGGACTATGCAGGAGGAGTGCGATCTGATCATCCTTCCAATTGCAATACTCTTTGCTGTTGCCATAGCTCTATTTCCTGAACTGTTCCTGAAATTGCTGACGGACGATCAGGAGATGATTGTGACCGGGAGCCGCTATCTCAGGGTTGTGTGTATTGGTATGCCTTTTGTCGCAATGACTTGCATCAACGCCTCGGCATTTCAAGCTCGAGGAAATGCGAGAGTACCTCTATTAATTGCGATTGCAGGTAATGTTGTGAATATCACAATTGGCTATATCTTGATCTTTGGCGTTGGTGAGATAAGTGGCATTGGATTGCAGGGCGCTGGCATTGCTCAGGATTTGTCGCAAGTTGTAATGTGCGGCTGTGGAATATATATGTTGTACTCAAATAAGCGCGGGTTATTCAGTGAGTACTTGAATATGCCATTTTGCACGAAACTTGATAGAGAAGATACTGGAGATCTTCTCAGGGCCGGCATACCGGCTGCTGCAGAAGATCTGTTTTGGCAGTTGGCTACGGTTGTTGTCAGTCGTGTGATTCTTTCTTATGGTCAGGATTACTATGCTGCCTATCAGATCGGTCTGCAGGCAGAAAGTTTTTGCGATATGATGGGAACTGGATTCGTGACAGCATCAATGAGCCTTTCGGCCATGGCCATTGGCCGTAATGATGGAGCTTTATTTAGGCAGTGTTACAAACGGATGATCATCATGGCCTTAGGGATCAGTGCAATTATGACTGTTGTGCTAGGATGCTTTGGCAGATCGATCTGTTGTCTATTGACAGATAAAGAAGTCTTGGTTGATATTGCTGTTCCTTATCTGAAAACGATGATGTGGGTGCAGGTTGCAGAAAATTGCCAACAGATCATGTATGGATATCTTAGGACAACACGTCATGAAAAGATGCCAATGGCGATCAAATTTATTGGAATATGGGTGATTAGAGTTTCACTGACTGTGATGTTTGGATGGGTGTTCCATACAGACATATTGTTTATTTGGTGCGCAATCGCAATTGATCAGTGGAGTCGGTTTATCATGGCGTGTATTGCAATCAAAAAAGGAAATGTTCTGCGTTATGCAGATTTATAAAAATAAGATGGACTAAAGGTGTTTTGTCAAAGATCATAGAAAGTCTGTATGTAATTGATTTGATCAAACAATTCTAAATGACAGTGGATCAAATTGCGAACCCTAAATGTTCCTATCAAAAAGTGGCGTATAGTGGCAAAAGTTCGTACATAAAAGTGTATTATAGAGTCATGAAAAGGCTTATTTACGGACAATTAGTGCAGTGGAAGAACAAACCGCACCGCAAGCCCCTGGTCGTCAAGGGAGCCAGACAGGTTGGCAAGACCTGGGTGATCAAAGAATTCGGGAAGGCCGAGTTCAAATCATTCATGTATATCAACTGTGATTCCAACGAACGGGTATCAGAACTGTTTGAACATGATTTTGATGTGAAGCGGATTCTGCGCGGTCTTTCAGCTGTTTCAGGTGTGCCGGTCATTCCCGGGGATACCCTGATCTTCCTGGATGAGATACAGGAGATTCCAAGAGCGGTTCAGTCCCTGAAGTATTTCTGCGAAGATGCACCGGAATACCATGTGATTGCGGCTGGCTCACTGCTTGGCATCCATGAACACAAAGATATTTCCTTTCCGGTTGGAAAGATTGAATCAGTGGAAATGCACCCGCTTTCGTTCTCGGAGTTTTTGATGGCGGCTGCCGGGGATTCCATGTATCAGCTGCTGATGCAGTCACCGATTGAAGAACTTGCCGGTCTGCACAGTACGCTGGTTGAATACCTGCGGCAGTATTACTTTGCGGGCGGAATGCCGGAAGCGGTGCAGGCATTTATCGATGGCAGGTCTCCCAAAGAAGTGCGGAATATTCAGAAACAGATCCTATCTGACTATAACGATGATATTTCCAAACATGCACCATATGACCAGATCACACGGATTGATCAGGTATGGAATTCGATTCCTGCCCAGCTTGCCAGAGAGAACCGTAAGTTTGTATATGCCAATATACAGAAAGGCGCACGGGCCAGAGAATTTGAAATTGCAATTCAGTGGCTGTGCAACAGCGGGATTGTCAGAAAGGTCAATCGTGTTACAAAGGGATGCGTTCCCCTGAAGTTCTATGAAGACTTTTCTTCATTCAAACTGTTCTTCGTTGACTGCGGCCTGATGGGTGCTTTGACAGAAGCTCCGGCAGCTGAAATCCTGATCGGCGACAGTATCTTTGAAGAATACAAAGGGGCATTCACAGAGAACTTTGTATTGCAGCAGTTATCAAGTGTACTGGAAGATTCCCTGTACTATTTCAGTGCAGATGATTCAAGACAGGAGATTGACTTTATATTTCAGAACGACACCGACATTGTGCCCGTTGAAGTGCAGGCAAAGGAAAACCTGAGAGCTAAAGCAATGCGGCAGTACTGCAGCGAACACAGCGGAACCACAGGCATCCGTATTTCCATGTCCCCTTATCGGAAACAGGACTGGATGATCAATCTGCCGCTGTATGCAGCAGAACGGATTCTGGATTTGAGAAAATAGCAGAAAAGAAAAACGGATCAGGCTAATTGCCCTATCCGTTATCATCAGAAGACTGATCATCTGGTTTCTTACTGCCGACGTCGGTGAACTGGGTGAAGCTGACATCTTCAATGCCTTCTCCGCTGACAGGTTTCTTTGGTTCTGTGTGCATGTTCTTCCAGGCATCCTGCGCTTCTTTTGTATAGCCGATCATGCAGGATGGGTTCTTGGCGTGGATCGTTTCAAAGATGTACTGCACACGCGGATCCTTGTCACCTTTGCCGTTGAAGCCATACAGGTTCAGGTTTTTGATTGCCTTCGTGTTGGCCACAATTGATCCGCCGACATTGATGAAAAAGTACATCCGCTGTACCCGCTTATATACCCAGATCAGATCATCGAATGGCACAATGACATGTGACTTCTGTGAATAGATGAAGTGATCGGTGATGGTCAGATCAGTCTTGTTATCAATCGGTGTTCCCATGGTATCCATTTCCAGCATTGCCTGATCACGCAGGTTCAAGGCGTCAATGCGGTCAATGCAGAGCCTGGCAGTCTTGTTGCCTTGACGTGTACCCAGGAGGAATGAAGCGCCCAGGATGCCGCAGTAGAGCGCAATGAAGAAGCTCCAGGAAGATAATGCGTCAAACGGTGTCTGATACTCGTTCAGGATCATGGATCCGAAGTAGGTATCATAATCAGTATCGGAAAGACCGAAGTAGTCAGTTGTAAAAGATTCAAGATCTGTGATTGCCGGTTCAGCCATGCCGTATACCCGGTATGGGGTCGGCATTGAAGCGTTCTCGTCATTCCAGTAAGTCTGCTGCGCTGTCATCTTACTGACAGTGGAAGATTTCAGACACACAACGCTGTAATAGCCGTCAGCATCCAGGATGGCGTAGTAATACTTGTTTCCCTGACTGGCAACCCAGTCACTGATCCCGACCACATCCAGATAGCTGTACTGTTCTGTGGTATCCAGTGGATTGAAGTAAGTTGCCTTCTTGGAAAAGTTCGTGAAATTCATGACCAGTGTAAAGACTGCAGATGCCGCTGCGATCACTAAAAAAATGATGGAAGCCGTCTTCATCCAGCTGTGATTCTTGAAGCGATCTTCCAGTGTACCCGCCTGTTGGTAATTCATATAAATGCTGTCCCCCTCATTATCCCCTCTGACAATGCAGGTATTATACACGTTGGAAACGCCTTGCTCAAATTTCTAATTCTTACCGTTTCAGTTAAGTTTACAGAAAAATGACAGAGACATTGTGAAACCTTCGCGAAATTGCCTTGTTTAGACGTTTTTTTGAGTGTTTGTTAATTGACGAACGAATGAGGAATGCATATAATTTTAGTGCAACGTGAGGAGGTCATATATAAAATGACAGATGTAAGAGTTGCTATTAACGGATTTGGTAGAATTGGACGCCTTGCCTTCAGACAGATGTTTGTTTCCGACGGCTACGATGTCGTTGCAATCAACGATCTGACCAGCCCTGACATGCTGGCTTACCTGCTGGCTCATGATTCATCCCAGGGTAAGTGGGCAGGACACACAGTAACAAGCGGTGAAGATTCCATTACAGTTGATGGACACAAGATCACCATCTACAAGGAAAAGGATGCAGCTAATCTTCCTTGGAAAGCACTGGACATCGATGTAGTTCTCGAATGCACAGGCTTCTACACCAAGAAGGATAAGGCAATGGCTCATATCACAGCCGGCGCCAAGAAGGTTGTCATCTCCGCTCCTGCAGGAAATGATCTGCCGACCATCGTATACAGCGTTAACGAAAAGACAATCAAGCCGGAAGACAACATCATCTCTGCTGCTTCCTGCACCACAAACTGCCTGGCTCCTATGGCAGACACTCTGAACAAGTATGCTCCGATCCAGAGTGGCATTATGTGCACAGTCCACGGTTATACCGGCGACCAGATGCTGCTGGATGGCCCGCAGCGTAAGGGTGTTCTCCGTCGTTCCCGTGCTGCTGCTATCAACGTCGTTCCGGCTTCTTCCGGAGCTGCAAAGGCTATCGGACTTGTTATTCCTGAACTGAATGGCAAGCTCATCGGCGCTGCTCAGCGTGTACCTGTTCCTACAGGATCCACCACTCTGCTGTTCGCTGTAGTCGAAGGCAAGGATGTTACTGTTGATGGAATCAACGCTGCCATGAAGGCTGCTGCTTCTGATTCCTTCGCTTACAACGAGGAAGAAATCGTTTCTTCCGATGTTATCGGCGAGACTCACGGTTCCATCTTCGATGCTACACAGACCATGGTTGTTAAGATTGATGACAACCACTACGAAGTTCAGGTTGTTTCCTGGTATGATAACGAGAACTCCTATACTTCCCAGATGGTTCGTACCATCAAGTACTTCGCTAACGTTAAGTAAGCGAAGCAACATCAGAATAATCTGATACTCAGGCCGATTCTAACGAGTCGGCCTTTCTTGTACCCCAATTTTCACCCCAAAGTACCAGATCAAAAGATGCAGAGAAATCACTGACAGTTCTGGATCGTGGGGTGCTTGGATCACAGGAGATTCATCAGAAAGTTCAGCACAGTTTGTTATAATGAATGCGGATAAAATCGAAGTTAAGGAAAGACCGTGAATTGCAGTGAAGCTATTTGGCATGATTCTCTTTTCTGTTCATGAGACCGTTGCCACGATCATGATATTTGGCTCTGCTGCAGGATGATACGCGACTTCTGGGCTTTCTGACAAAGATCCAGTGAGGAGGTGCTTTTGTGCAGGAAAGCAATCGAGTGGAATTCAAAAGTGTTTTGAACGAAAAAATGGAACGGGAAATTGTGTCTTTTCTGAACAATCAGGAAGGCGGTATTCTTTATATTGGCCTGGATGATAATGGCCATCCCACAGGTTCAATGGATCTGGATGAAACACAGAGAAAAATTGCGGATCGCATCAAGAATAATATCCTGCCTTCAACACTTGGATTATTTGATATCGTCACAGAAGAAATTGAGGGGTTATCAGTCACTAAAGTGTTGGTGTCCAGTGGCCCAGAGAAACCTTATTACATCAGGAACTATGGAATGTCTCCGTCTGGCTGCTATATGAGAACCGGGACTTCTACGCAGCCCATGCCGACTTCCTTGATTGATGACCTGTATGCAAAACGCACTCATACAACATTGCGAAATATCCTGTCACCGCGGCAGGACCTGACGTTTTCACAATTGAAAATTTATTATGAAGGACGGGGCTTGAAGCTGAACGATCAGTTTGCGAATAGTTTGGAACTGCTCACACCTGAAGGAAAGTTCAACTACATTGCATACTTGCTGGCAGATGAGAACGGAGTCTCTATCAAGGTGGCAAAATATGCAGGTGCGGATAAAGTTGATCTGGTGGAAAATGAAGAGTATGGCTACTGTTCACTGATCAAGGCTGCTTTTAACGTGCTGAATAAGATGAAAATCGAAAATATCACTTATGCCAAGGTGACAAGTACGCGGCGTTTGGAATCGAATTTAGTCGATCCAGTGGCAATGCGTGAAGCAGTAGTGAACTGTATTGTCCACAATGACTATACACACGAGATCCCTCCGGTGTTTGAGATTTTCAATGACAGGATTGTGATGACCTCATATGGCGGTTTGATCCCGGGGCAGAGTGTAGAAGATTTCTTCAGCTGCAGCAGTATGCCGAGAAATCGGGAACTGATGCGGGTGTTCAAGGATGTTGGTCTGGTTGAGCAACTTGGGTCTGGGATGAGCCGTATTCTCAAAGCATACAGCAGAGATATTTATCAGATCAGTGATCACTTTATCAAGGTGACATTTCCGTTTGAAGATGGAATCACGTTGGAACAGCCGGCTGAAGGCACTGATCATGTCCGAGATGTCCGAGATGTCCGAGATGTCCGAGATAATGTCCGAGATGAAAATCGCTCAGATGCCTATGGCAATCAAATTAGGACGGTTCTGAGAGATGACCCCAAAGCGACGGCCAAAGCTCTCAGCGAAAGCCTGGGGATCAGTGTCAGACAGGTTGGACGAATCGTCAAAAGAATGCGCGAAAATGGGGCCATAACACGGGTTGGCTCAGACAGAAAAGGTTCCTGGAAGGTGAATTGACTGCCCCATATTGCAATTGTTGAAATCATGGGAGTGGATTATATGACTGAAGAACCATCAGAATAATCTGATATTCAGGCCGATTCTAACGGGTCGGCCTTTCTTGTGCCCCAATTCACAGGATGATCGCTAACGCTCTATTCCGAAAACTCTTGCAAATACAGATAAATTCGAAATAGAGAGTGCTATAGCGACGGCAGAAAACCAAAGGGCTGAGGCATGAAAATCAAACGGGACAGACACCTGGAACAGTTGAAACAAAGAGAATATGCAGATCGTGTTCGAGATCATAATCACGCATAAGCTTATGACCGCAAACATATGGCATTTCTGAGGAATGAATCCGAAACGAATATCAAACTTCACCAGTTTCGCATAATTGCCATCAGATCCATAAGATTCTCTTAATGCCAGCGCGAAATATCCCGTCATCATTGAAGAAATGGCTGTTTGTCAGTAAAATAGTGAATGTATAGGAGACAAGATAACATGACCAATCGTTTACCTGAAAAGTTGAAAACACTTCGTGACCATTGCGGTTATGCCCAGGGCGACATGGCTTCCAAGCTTGGTATTACTGTGGAAGAATACATGGACTGGGAGAATGGCAATAAACTCTGCACGATCAATAAACTGAAGGAAATTGCGGCATTATATAAGATCCCTGTTGAACAGCTGATCGACAACACCAAGGAAGTGGATCTGCCAAGACTGGATACTGCATACGACAGTGTACAGATCCCGTTCCAGGCAGATGTAGATGCGGCAGCAGAAGCACAGCAGCCTGCATATACCAACAATGCCAATACCGCACCTCAGGAAACAGCAGGACTTGGTGATACGATCCAGGTCGGTGCAGTCAATGACAACACTGCAGACACCAGCGCCTTTGAGAAGACAACGGTCAATCGCATTATTGATGACACAGACTCCTACGCTGCTTCTGAAGACGACGATGACGATGAAGAAGAAGCGCCCAAGCCAAGAAAGAAGAGTACAAAGTCCAGTTCTTCCAGTCAGAAGAAATCATCCTTCAAACTGGATAAGAAAACACTGACTGCCATTATCATTGCGGCAGCTGCAGTTGTGATCGTTGTAGTGATTCTCGCGTTCAAGGGTTGCAGTTCTTCAGGCGGCTCTACCAAGAATTCTGTAACGACAACAAACAGACTGGGACTGGCAGACAGCTTCTCCCTGTATGTGACAGATGATGGCAGTGTAAAGTCCTATGGCAATGCACCGAGCATCTCTGAGTTTACAAGTATTGCCCAGGTCAGCACCGGTTCAGACTTCGCACTTGGACTGAAGAAGAGCGGAACAGTTGTATGCTCCGGCAGTTCCACAGCATGCGATGTCAGCAGCTGGAAGAATATCACCATGGTAGCGGCAGGCAATTCTCATTCTGTCGGACTGAAGAGTGATGGAACAGTCGAGTGCACCGGCAGTACCACAGCATGCCAGGTAGACAAGTGGACAGATATCTCCAAGGTCTATGCAGGCAATGAAGTGACTGTTGGTCTGAAGAGTGATGGAACACTGGTGATCTCAGGTTCAGTATCCTCTGCTTCACAGCTTGGCAGTCTGACCAATGTCGATGATGTTACAGTCGGTGACAATCAGATCGCTGTCATCAGTGATGGCAAAGTAACCTGCTATGCCATTGGATCAGGAAGTACTTCCAGTACTTCTTCCTGGACGAATATCACTCAGGTTGCACTGGGCGATGACTTCGCGGCAGGCCTGACCAAGAGCGGCACAGTACAGATCGCATCTACCAATACCGTATATGCGACTACAGCAAATGAATGGACCGGCATCAAGTACATTGCCGGCAAGGGAAGCACACTGATCGCTGTCGGTTCTGATAACACAGTGATTGGCTGCGGTGATAACTCCAAGAATGTATACAGCGGCTCCGGCACAGCAAGTGCTACAGCCTCTGCATCAGCGAGCGCATCCGCTTCAGCAAGTGCAAGCACATCAACTGATAAACTTGCCAAGGTTACCAACTTCAATTATTCCTTCTCCAGCAAGGGCATGGTTCTCTCCTGGAACAAGGTTACCAACGCTCAGTACTATGAAGTCAGTATCAACACCAACCCAGTTACCACTGTAAAGACAGCTGATGCAGGTACAACGATTGATAAGTCAAAACTTACCAACGGCACTACCTACACAGTATCAATCGTCTCAGTCGCAACCAGTGCATCAAATAACAGTGATGCCTATACGTACAACGTCACATATAACCAGAAGGCTTCACAGTTGGCTGATCCTGCCAATGTTAAACTGTCTGATGATGCCAAGACCGCAACATGGACTGCAGTCGTCAACGCAGACAAATATTCCGTTTCATATCAGTGCAATGGTTCTGAAATCAACGTAACAGAAACAACCACAACATCAATCACATTCTCGCCAACGATCTCCGGCAACTACAAGATCGTAGTAACTGCTATGAGTAACAACTCATCGCTGTATACCAACAGCAACAGTATCTCTTCAAATGGTGTGGACTTCTTCAGCGCACCGAAACTGTCAACGCCTACTATCAATTCGAGAGGATCTCAGCCTGATGTAGGTGCGGGTCAGACAAAGATTGCCGTAAAGGTGGACTGGAATGAAGTGGCAAATGCCAGCGGATACACAGTATCTTGCGGCGATCAGACTCAGACAATAGATGCAGGTAGTCCGTTGACTGCCACATTCTATTTCGAGGCGGATCAGGCAGGAATAGCAAAGACCTTATCGGTAGTTGCGAATGCTGCATCTGGATCAGCATATTCAAATAGTGATCCGGCCACAGAAACAATCACGTTGTGTCAAATTAATTGATAGGAGAGGACACTATGGATAAAGTCTGGTATTACACTGAAGATGGCGAAACAAAGTACGGGCCATACTCTGATGCAGAACTCATTAAACTGATTCAGGAAGGCATTATTACCAAAGAACACTTCATCTGGATGGTAGATATGTCCGGCTGGGTCAAGGTTGATGATTCAATCTACAGTGTCTATCTGCCTGTAGCAGCTGCGTAAGTATTACGAATCCCGGGGTATTGGATACTCCGGGTTTTTGTATGCACGCATGAGTGCTGTAAGATGCTTTTGGAATTCTTCGATTTGAGATTGAGCTATAATCAGATCAGCGAATGAAGTCTTTCGTCAGGGTGTCAGGTATTGATACAGGAATGCCCTGATCTGAACTCCTTATCAAAGAATGGAGGAAACTTGGACTTATGAAGACTCTGATCAAGAATGCGGATCTGATATTGGACAGCTGGTCTGAAATGCCGGAAGCGTCTCTGTTGATTGAAGATGGATTTGTGAGTGCTGTGTATGGAACAGGTGAGATGTGTCCTGAAGTGGCGGATGAAGTCATTGACTGCAATGGAGATGCCGTCTACCCGGGGTTTATTGACCTGCATGTACATGGTGCCTGCGGCAAGGATTTCATCCAGGGTAAAGAGAGTGTAGGACCTGCCAGTCTGAACATGGCAGAAGATGGCACCACTGCATTTTTGACCTCACTGACAGTAGAGTCACCTGAAGATACACTGGCTACACTTGAGAGTCTTAGTCAACACCGGGAGGAAGGTGCTGTATGTCTAGGTGTGCACATGGAAGGCCCGTATCTTTCTGTGCAGTACAAAGCACTGATGGATGAACGTTATCTGCGTGATCCTTCCATGGTAGAACTGCAGGAAATGATTGAGGCAAGTCATCATACGATCCGTACCATGACAGTCGCACCGGAACGGAAGGGCATGCGGGAGTTTATTCCGCAGCTGGTAAAGGAACATATCATTCCCATGATCGGCCATACTGCATGTACCTGTGAAGAAGCGGAACAGGCACATCTTTTGGGGGCCAGGGGATTCACACATCTGTACAACGCCATGAGCCAACATACCCATCGTGATCCTGGATGTGTGACCGCAGCCTTTCTCCATGATGACATGATCAAGGAACTGATCCCGGATGGATTTCATACAGATGCCAAGGTTGTGGAAATGACATACCGGTGTCTTGGCCCATACCAGATCATGATGATCACTGACGCAATGCTGGGCAAGGGAATGCCGGATGGAGACTATGTCTTCTCGGGATTGAGCTGTCATAAAGAAGACGTACATGTACGTGTCAAAGAAACAGGCCGGATCGCAGGCAGTGCGTTTGGCATGATTGATGGATTCCGGTTTATGAGTGATCTGGTTCATCCTTCAAAGCCGGAGATGTGTGCGCTGTCTTCCGGCAATGCCGCAAGGCTGCTCCAGGATCCAACCCGGGGGAATCTTCGCCCTGGGGCAAGGGGAGATATTGCAATTCTCAGCCCGGATCTTCGGGTACAGAGAACCATGGTTGCGGGTAAAACAGTCTATCAGCGGAACAGTCACTGATAACAATACTGATTGTTGTATGCATGCATATAAAAGAGTTCACTTCATAGATGGAGTGAACTCTATTTATGATATCCAGTACTGGATCATCATGATCCAGGCCGGCAGTTCGAAGAGCACTGCTCCGCATATATACCAGTGCAGGTAATCTCTCATCAGTGCGACAAACTCACGGATCATGGCACTTGGCCAGTAATACGCTGCGACATGTGCGCCGATACCGGTACAGTCAAGATTCAGCTTCTTTGTATAGATCAGAGCACGCAGTACATGGAAGTTGGAAGTGACCAGGGCAATCTTTGTCCTGCCGCCGCGCTTCTGGATCAGGTCTTTGGAGTTCTGCAGATTCTGGATGGTATTGAAGGAGCCGTCTTCCAGGATGATGTCCTGTTCCGGAACGCTCTTTCTGGTCATCATGTATTCTTTCATGGCTTCTGCTTCTGAGATCTTCTCATCCGGGCCTTTTCCGCCAGAGCAGATCAGCTTGCAGGAAGACATGGATCTTCTGTATACCTCAACACCTTTATCAATGCGCTCCTGCAGGATCTTGGAAAGCTGATCGCCATTGATCAGCCCGCAGCCATGGACAATGACATAGTCATAGGTCGTACGCTTGGGAATCCAGGAACGGAACCAGGAGTAGAACAGGAAGGCAAGGAAGATCACGCAGGTATAGAAGGCCAGATTGCCGAAGGTGAGAATGGCAAACTGCAGGCCGTGATTATCCGGTGCTCCAAGTCCCATGAGGATGGCCAATTCTCCGGCAATGATGAATACCCCGAATGCCAGTGATAACAGATTGGGGATCCGGAAGCCTTCATGCTTGATCATGACAAAGCCGTTGATAATCAACATGAGCGGAACCAGCAGGAACAGGAAGAAAAAGAAGCAGGCAAATACAGTAATGATGATACTGCCGGCGGTTGTACCCCAGGTCTCGATAATCAGGAACAGTGCCAGGGCACCGAGGTTGAACAGCAGGTAGAAACAATTGCGGAATCTGCGCTTGTCTTTGGCAACGGAGACCACCAGAAATACCAGGGTGATGATCCAGATCCAGAACGAGACTGTCGTAGCCAGATTGCGGAATGTGTTTGGAAGAGTGTCTGTCATATGCTTATTGTATTGCAGAATGAGATGATTTGTATAAAATATACGTGCATGGGGAACGATATGAAAGATACGGAAAAGAAAGAAAAACTGAAAAAGAAGAAAGATCCGGATAGAGTCGGGGGCTTTCTGTTCAAGTTTGTGGAAATCACGATGTGGGCTTCTGTCATCATCATCACTTATCTGATGATCAAAGCTCCGTCATCATTGTCTGCAGATATGCCGGACTATGTACATCCCAAGGCTTACTATACATTGATGTTATCGGAATCAATCCTTGGCTGTATTGTCATGCAGGCGGCTAAGAAGGCACAGGGCTGGATTACCATACCCAGCTGGATGCTGATACCGTTTGTCATCTTCCTGTACTGCGCAATTTTCCTTGGCGAAGTGCGTATGTTCTACTACCGGGTCAATAACTGGGATACCTTCCTGCACTTCTTCAGTGCGGGTATGCTGGGGTCTCTGGCATTCTCCATTATCTCCCTGTTAAATCAGTCCAAGAAAGTACCGATGCAGCTGTCACCGGCATTCGTTGCAATCTTTGCCTTCTGCTTCGCAGTTACCTGCGGTGCAATCTGGGAAATCTATGAATATACCTTTGACGGCATCCTCGGTCTGAACATGCAGAAGTTCATGCTGGAAGACGGCACCCAGCTGGTAGGCAGGGCGGCACTGGCAGATACGATGAAAGATATCATCACAGATGTGGCAGGCGCCGGGGTAGTTGCACTGGCCGGTTACTTTGCCATGAAGAAGAATTCCATTCACTGGCTCAACTCCATTCAGCTGCGCCTGAAGCACAAGCCGGCCAAGACCGAAAAGAGCGAAGAAAAGAAACCGGAACAGTCTCCGGTCTCTGAGCGTCATCAGAAAGTCAATAACGAAGCATGAGTTTACAGGCCACTTCAAATTGAAGTGGCCTGTTTTGGTGAGATGGAATCTGAATCATTGGGTTTGAAGGAATGCCGCAGTTCGATTATAATTTTCAATAGAAACCGATGAAGGGAACAGAGCCGCTGGTCAGCAGGTGATTGCAAGCGAGGGCAGAAACATGGTGAGAGTGCCTGAATCATGAAGACAGCGGAAACGCATCCCGGAGGGCCTGCTGAACACAGGACGGACTGCCGGCACGTTACGCTGAAGTGCAGAAAGAAAAGTGGAACCGCGCGGAAGCGTCTTTGATTTATGAGGCGCTTTTTATATCGGCGGCCACAGGAGGAGAACAGAAATGATCAGGCTGTATAACACCAAGGATCTGAAGATTGAAGAATTCAAACCGATTCATGAGGGACATGTGGACATGTATGTCTGCGGCCCTACCGTATATAACTATGCACATATCGGCAATGCCAGACCGATGATTGTATTTGATGTATTGAAGCGGCTGATGGAAGCACACGGCTATACCGTCACCTATGTATCCAACTTCACAGACGTTGATGACAAGATCATCAAGAAAGCTGCAGAAGAACATACCACTGAGGCAGTCATTGCCCAGCGTTATATTGATGCCTACCAGGGTGTACGCAAGTTATTGAATACAGAACTGCCGGACATCACCCCGAGAGTCACCGAGACAATGCCGCAGATCATTGAGTTCATTGATGAACTGGTCAAGAGCGGACATGCCTATGAGGCCAATGGCGATGTGTACTTCTCTGTGGACAGTGTGCCCAACTATGGCTCAGTATCCCACCAGAAGCTGAATGAACTGGAAGCCGGTGCCAGAATTGAGACCAACGACCAGAAGAAGAACCCGTATGACTTCGCACTGTGGAAGAAGACTGACATGGGCATCAAGTGGGACAGCCCATGGGGAGAAGGCAGACCGGGCTGGCATACAGAATGCGTCGTCATGATCAACAACAACATGGGACCGCTGATTGATATCCACGGCGGCGGAATGGATCTGAAGTTTCCGCATCACGAGAATGAAGCAGCACAGTCTGAAGCACTGCATGGCAATGAACTGGCAAACTACTGGGTTCATAATGCCATGGTGAATATCAACGGCACCAAGATGTCCAAGTCACTGGGCAATGTCATGTGGGCAAAGGATGTCACAGAAGAACTCGGCACCAACCTGACCAGATGGCTGATGAGCTCCGTCCATTACCGCAAGGAGCTCAACTTCAGTGATGAGACCATTGAAACAGCCCGCAAGGAACTGGAACGTGTACTGAATCCAATGAAGCAGGCAGACATCAAGGCAGCACTGAACGGGGCATCTTTTGATTCTTCCTATGATGAAGAATCATGGAAGCTGTTCCTGGATGCGATGGATGATGATATGAATACACCGAATGCCTATGCGGTGATCTTTGAGACAGTGAAGAAACTGAATGCTGCACTGAGACAGAGAGAGATCAACTGGGCAGAAGTGGGCAAGTACCGCAATGCTGTGGAGAAGATGTTGGATCTGTTGGGGATTACGGTGGAAAAGATCACCGTCAGTGAAGAAGACAGGGCACTCTTTGCCAGGTGGAACACTGCCAAGCAGGAAAAGGATTTTGCGACAGCTGATGAATGCAGAAAGCAGCTTTCTGAAAAGGGCCTTCTGTGAGACCACAGGAAGTATCGGGAAGGGCACTGGCGTTTCTCGGCGATGCGGTATGGTCGCTGCTGGTGCGTGAAGATCTGATTGAACAGGGCTATACCAACGGCAAGATCCTGCAGCAGATGAGCGTCAGGCAGGTCAACGCAAGAGCTCAGGCAAAGGCATACGACATGCTCCACGAAAGTGGATTTCTGAGTGCGGAAGAAGAGGCGACATTCAAGCGCGGACGCAATGACAGCGCCGGCTCGGTACCGCGCAATACCCCGGTGGCGATCTACCGGAAATCAACTGGATTTGAGGCAATTATCGGCTCACTGGAACTGTCCGGTGACAAAGAACGGATCCGGAACATCTGGGAACAGGTACGGACGCACGGAAAGGAAAACCATGGCACAATTGTTGTACGGAAGGAACGTGGTGAGGCAGATTCTCACTGACACAGGAAACAGGGCTGTCAAACTTTATCTTGCCGCACATGATCCGGAGATTGAAAAACTGGCAGCGGCCAAACGGGTACCGATTCAGTTTATCGACAAGCGCACACTGGAGAAGATGACCAAGACAGATCATCATCAGGGTGTCGCTGTGGAGATCAAGGAATACCAGACGTATTCCCTGGCAGAACTGACGGCTTCCACCAAAGGCAGCCATGGACTGCTGATCCTGCTGGATGAGCTGGAAGACCCCCACAACCTCGGGGCAATCCTGAGAACCGCAGATGCCTGCGGAGCAGATGGAGTCATCTTCAAGAAAGACCGTGCTGTCGGGCTGACACCGGCAGTGGCCAAGGTATCTGCAGGGGCAATTGACACCGTCAAATGCGCGGCGGTCACCAATCTTGCAAGAACCATTGATGACCTGAAGAAGGCCGGCTGGTGGGTAGTCGGTACGGCAATGAACGGCGAAGACTACCGGTCACTGAATTATGACTTCAACACCGTGCTGGTCATCGGCAATGAAGGCAAGGGCATCTCACGTCTGGTTCGTGAGAAATGCGACTATGTCGTCACTCTGCCGATGCGCGGAAAGATCCAGTCATTGAACGCATCTGTCAGTGCCGGCATCCTGATGTATGAGATTTCCTCACACCACTTCTGATCTTCCGTTGTAGAAAAACTCCGCAGAGGGAGAGTTGAGGATTTTCAAGATGTCAGATAATTGTTATGAGTATCTTTATATGGCCCGTACTGGCGACGGGTATGCATTGAATATGCTGTTCCAGATGCATTCGGGAATGATCAGCGCCGTTGTGGGAAGTATGATTGCCCACTATCCGCCGCTGTACATCTACCGCGAAGACTTTACGCAGCAGGCAAGGATTGCCCTGTCTGAGGCAGTGGACTACTACCGCGGGGATCAGTCTGCCCGGTTTCAGACCTTTGTTGAACTGGTGGTCAGAAGAACGCTGTTATCAGAACTGAGACATCTGATGGCGCCGCAGTTTGTGCAGCCCCATAATGTCAGAAGTCTTGAGGCGAGGGTGGCAGAACGCGAACCGGTCTATGAACTGATCGCTTCCAAAGATCACATGATGGAACCGGACTATCATCTTGGCTATCAGCTGGCAATGGAGCGGATGGATGAGCGGGTGCTGGAAATGAATGCCATGCAGAAGGCAGTATATACCACCTGGCAGGATGGTTCAGAGTACCAGGAAGCCATGGTACAGCTGAATATGACCTACAAGTCCTATGACGGAAGACTGCAGCGGGTAAAGCAGAAATTAAAGGACGCGATCCTGAACGTTCACTGAGAATTCATTGACGCTTTTCCCCGGGTTGTGATAGAGTAATAAGGCACTAAAAAGAGGTTTTTCATTATGCCGAAGAATGACAAAGTGATCCTTGCATGCACGGTGTGCCTGTCAAGGAACTATACAACAACGCGCAACAAAGCAGCCAAGACGCGCCTGGAGCTCTACAAGTATTGCCCGAAATGCGGCAAGAAGACGCTCCACAAAGAGACCAAATAGGAGGTCACGTAGTATGGACAAGACATTCAGCTGGAGCGGTATCAGAAAAGAAGCGAAGCGTGTTCGCTGGCCAAAGACCAAGGATACGATGCAGAATACCGGAGAAGTACTGATCTTTACAGTATTCTTCGCACTGTTCTTTATCGTATGCGATTTCGGAGTTTCGTTCCTCTTGAAGGCAATTGGAATTGGAGCTTGATTGAACATGGCAGAGAAGACAGGAATGACCAACGAAGAACTTAACAGCGTCATCGACGATAAGAATGTAAAACGCTGGTATGTTGTCAATACTTATTCCGGACATGAGAACAGAGTCAAGGAGAACCTGGAGAAGCGTGTTGAATCCATGGGTATCGCAGACTGCCTGTTCCGCATTGTAGTTGCAGAAGAACCGGAAATCGAAATCAAGAACGGCAAGCAGGTCGAGAAGATGCACAACATGTTCCCGGGCTATGTCTTTGTTGAGATGAAGATGACAGATGAAGCCTGGTATGTTGTACGTAACACTCCGGGAGTCACTGGATTTATCGGATCATCCGGCGGCGGCGCAAAGCCGTTCCCGGTATCTCCGGATGAGATGGAAAGCATTCTCCGCCGTATGGGCCAGAGTGATAAGAAAGTGGTTGTCGACTTCAAGGTCGGCGATACTGTCCGTATCCTGACTGGACCGTTCTCCGGCATGGAAGGCCAGATCTCCACCATGAACGACCAGACGCAGATTGCCAATATTCTGATCAATCTGTTCGGCCGTGAGACTCCGACTGACATCAACTATAACGATCTTCAGAAAGTATCTGACTGATCCAGCACAGCGTCACTGTTCCTGCAAAAGGGCAGTGGCGTTTTTGTTGTTTTGACGTCATTGCTTTGATCTTCAGTGTTCAGCAGGAAGATTCTGTGTGTTATCATTCATATATTCTTGTGCCTGTGACCCTAACCATCACAATGATATGAGAAAAAGGGATGTTTGACGGCTGCTGATATCAGCTGTTCAGACTCCCTTTCAATTTGGCAAAGCAGATATCTGGATTGATATCCTCAATCATTCAGACTCTTCTGTTATCTTGCGCCATGATCCTGTTTCTGATTGGCTTCGATACATGCCCGGATACGGAAGTCGTACACGGGTTTTTTATCTTCCAGCTGCATGCGTACCAGATACGCTGTTGTATCAGAGAGAAACGGCTTCTTCAGCTGTTTTGCATAATCCATCATCGGCTTCAGCTGCAGCAGGTTCAGTTCATTCAGCGTTGTCAGTCTGACAATCATGGACAGGCAGATTCCGTTGGGGACAACGACCGCATTGTCAGGGATTTCAAAGTGATTCTGATTCAGGATATAGCGATAAGTACCGATGCCGGTCTTTAAGGGAATCATTTTATCTGTGCAGGGGCCGTTGAGAATCTCTTTACTGATGAAGAGACTGGGGGTCGTCATGCGGTACAGCTTTGACTCCGCGGAAGAAGGGAGGGTCTGCACGTCATCGCTCAGTTCATAGAAGTCAATCTTGTCATCAATGGACTGCAGCTTTGATACATGGTTTTTCATGATGCCCTGGCTCTCCTTGATATGGCGGCGCTCAAACTCCAGGAAGCGCAGCTGACTCTGCAGGTCACTGATCTGGTCCTTCAATATCCTGGTTTCCTTGTTGAAGACCTCCAGCTGCTCTTCCATGCTGGAAGTGCCGGTGATCTGTTCAATGCTGGAAGTGGAAAGAGAGAAGGAACGCAGCTTGCGGATATACAGGAGACTGACATAGTCACCGGTGCCGTAGTCATAGTAGCCATTGTCCATTCTTGTCGGGTGCAGCAGTCCCTTGTTCCGGTAGGAACGGATTGTCTCGGCATTGATGCCGGTGATTCTGGCCAGTTCATTGATCTGCATGTGTACTCTCCTGTCAAGATTCATGAAAGATTCACTTGACCCTGTATTCGATACAGGGTTTATAAATATTGTATCTCATTTGTGAAACTCAACACAAATGGATTTCGGAGGGAAAGTAATGAAGAAAGCAGTCAACGGCATCCTTTCTGCCCTGATGGTTCTCAGCATGGCTGGATGTTCATCCACGTCATCTGCGTCAGACGGAAAATTCAAGGCTGGCACCTACACAGGCACTGGCAAGGGAAACAACGGCGACATCACCGTAGAGGTCACATTATCCAGTGACGCAATCACCGATGTCAAAATCACCGCCCAGAACGAAACAGCAGGCATCTCAGATGATGCCATCACCAACATTCCAAAGGAAATCATTGATGCACAGTCAGTGAATGTAGACACCGTCTCCGGTGCGACGCATTCTTCCGAGGGTATCATTGAAGCAGTCACCAACGCACTGGAATCTGCCGGTGTTGATGTCAGCACCCTGGGTGCAGCAGCGACCCATGAGAATGTGGCAGTCACCTTCACCGCAGGTACTTATACCGGAACCGGTGCCGGCTACAATGGCGATGTGGTACTGGATGTTACCTTCAGTGACAATGCCATCACCGATATCGCAGTAAACTCTTCCAAGGAAACAGAACACGTCGGAACAGTTGCCTATGATTATCTGTTCGACGATATAAAGAATGCGTCAGGTACCGGTGTAGATTCCATCTCCGGTGCAACCTTCACCAGCAGCGGCGTCAAGAAGGCAGTCAATGATGCGGCTGAACAGGCCAAGGTATCTGATCTTGACGGCTTCAAGACCAACACCATCACTTACACTGCAGCAGATCCGATCGAAGACAGCTGGGATATTGTCATCGTCGGTGCCGGCGGAGCTGGCATTGCGGCAGCTGCCCAGGCAGCACAGGACGGCAATACCGTACTGCTCATTGAAAAGAACGCAGAGATCGGCGGCAATACCCTGGTATCCGGCGGTCAGTATCAGAGTGTCATGCCATACCTGGTATGGGATTCCACAGATCCGAATGCGACAACCGGTGTCGGCTATGACGGCAATACCTACAACAAGGTCAAGTCTGTACAGGGCTGCATCGATGAACTCCGCACCATTCTCAACTGGGATGAGAAAGAGTTCGACGCAGACTACTACAAGACCAATGAGTTTGTAGCAGGCGACATTGAAGAACTTTCCAAGCACGGCGTACACGCAGAGTATCTTTCCACCCTGCAGGCACTGAAGAAAGAGATCCAGGCATATCTTGACTGGGCTGATCCTCAGCTGAAGGCAGGCACACCGGAAAGTGAACTGACACTGTTCTCCACCCTGAACCTCCACATCTTCCAGACTTACTATGGAGGATTGAGACCGAACGCAGACATGACTGAATGGAACTACGGCAACTATGATCTGGTCTCCCAGTTCATTACTGACGGCCAGGATCTGAAGCCGTGGCTGGAAGCACAGGGATCTACCTTTGTTGAAGATACCCAGCCGACGCTGATCGGTGCACTGTGGTACAGGGAAAACCAGTTCGTCGGTGCCAATGTTGATACCGACGGCGATGGCGTCACGGAAGAGTATCAGGGCAGATGGGGCACCTACTTTGTCGCTCCAAGACAGACCATGCTCAACGCAGACGAACATAACGAGATCATGCTCAGAACCACAGCAGACAGCCTGATCACTGACGCATCCGGTAGCGTTACCGGCGTCAAGGCAACCAGATACGACGGCACAGAAGTAACTGCCAAAGCAAACAAGGGCGTCATCATCTCCACCGGCGGCTATGCAGCAAACCTCGAAGAAGTATGCGATACCAATGTGTACTGGTCTTCTGATTATCTCTCCACTTCCACCAAGACAACCAACCGTTCCTCCCTGCAGGGCGACGGCATCACCATGGGTGAAGATGCAGGCGCAACAGTGACCGGCATGGGCTGGACACAGATGATGCCGATCAGCTGGATCGATGACGGCAACCTCGCATTCGGCGGCGGTGACTATGCAGTTTACATCAACCCGACAACCGGCAAGCGTTTCGTCAATGAGACTTCTGAACGTGACGTACTGTCACTGGCAGAGTTCAAGAACGGCATTGAAGTCAATGGCGTCAAGGGCGTCTTCCTGGAAATTGCCAATGCAGAAAGCAAGATTCCTGA
>JAKVJO010000010.1 GCA_022486935.1 Solobacterium sp.
TCCGACATTAGGTGTGCTGCTGATTCTGAATGATCCGCCGCACTCTTCGGTGAGACCTTTCATGAAGGCAACGCCCATGCCGACTTTTCTTGTTGTCCGGCTGGTGGTGAATGGATCAGTGACCCGTTTCAGCAGTTCTTCGTTCATTCCCTTTCCATCATCGCTGAGTTCCATTTCAATGATGTTGTCTTTCAGGGAATCACGGATCTTCAGGATGATGTGATGGGCACCTGCCTGAATGCTGTTCATCAGCAGTTCCAACAGCTGCATCGCAAGATCTTCCATCATGCGGTATCACCCCAGAGTCTCTGATAGGTTTCTTCACTCATATCATGTTCAGCCTCCGCAATATCGACAAGACGATGGGCATCGGAATCATTGAACCAGACGGTATCTTCGGCATGGATCCAGGGATGTGTCATCAGCACTTCCTGTTTCTGCAGATCCGACTTTACTTCCAGCCCGTCGTAGGCAAGATCCATCGGGATAAACCCCAACTGTGTGGTGACGGAATTCTTGCGGTCCAGCACATGGGCAAGCACTGCCCGTCCGCCGCATGCATGAATTTCATCAACGCATTCACTGAGCGACGCATTCAGTGATACCAAGAGCAGTCTTGATTCACTGCCGATCACTTCATCCTGACTGTTCAGCAGCTGCTCTTTGCCGAAGAAGTCTTCCCGGTTTGGGATATCCGGCATACGGGAATCAATCCACTGCTGAATCTGATGCGCTTTGGCTGAACTGTTGAACAGGCCAAGCACATGCACCTCTTCAATACTCTGCAGTTCACAGCCAAACAGGAATCTGATCCCGGCAAGTTCTGCGGCAGCAGATACTGCATCAAGCTGTCTTGTGGAATTGTGATCGCATACGGCAATCAGATTCAATCCCTTGAGCACTGCCATGTTGCAGATGTTGTTCGGTGTCATCTCATCTTCCGCACAGGGAGACAGACAGCTGTGGATGTGAAGATCGTAGAACATCAGACTCCCAGCTCAATCAGCTTCCGGGCTGTTTCAAACGATGGCACCGGACTTTGAATCAGCGGAATCCCTTCGGCTTCAGCTTTCTCAATAACTTCCGGCGGCCACTCTGCACCATCTGCCAGAATCACACAGGCAAACTCACGCAGACTCGCAACGGCGATGACATTGATATGGCTCTGTACCGTGATCCAGGCCTGATCAGGCTGGCCCCTGCCCATCACCCAGCTCAATAGATCTCCGCAGTATGCACCATGGATTTCCCTCGATCCTTCCGATGCGGCAGTAATCATCTTCCAGCCGGTTTCTTTTATCAGCTGATCAATGGTCATTGGCTTCCTCCTTCTTCATGGCTGCGTGGATCCGGCAGTCATTCAGTGTCTTGTTTCCTTTGACAATTTCTTCTGCCATGATTCTGCAGGTCTGCATTCCGCATGCGCTGCAGTCATAGCCAGGCAGTTTTTCAAGCTGTTCATTTACTTTCCGGAAGAACTCCATCTTCTCCATCAGCGACCGGTCATCTCCTTCCGAGACTGACAGGTTCGGAGTATAGAGATCTTCAATCGGGTAATCTGTGATCGGCACTGATTTCTCATGGGTCAGTGCATCGATGTTGTTGCGGCTGAGATAACTGTTGCCCCACAGAAGATGTCCGCCGATACAGCCGTTGAAGCAAGGGAACAGATCCATCAGATGGAAACTGTCCAGCAGTCCGAATTCCTCCATGGAGAGGATACTGCTGACCTTATCGAATCCATCGGCAATCAGGTAATCATCTTTCTGAAGCATCACTGCCGGATTGCATGACTGCAATCCTTCCCGGCAGAAACTGACATCCATCTGTCCGTCATGCATATGCTCACGGATCTTCGGCAAGATATCAACCAGTGCCAGTGCGTGGTCTGTTTCGCAGTGCCAGTTTCCATAAGGATACTTGGCAAGTTCCAGCTTCGCTTCGCACTCACAGCAGAGGAAGATACCGACGTTCTTACCTTCAAGCCGCCTGCGGATTGCCTTAGCCTGTACTTCGCTTGCGTAATTCAGCGGGAGCAGGTGATCAATCAGCATTGGATACTGTGTTTCAATCAACCGGTTGATGACCGGACACTGGGAAGAAATCCCATTGCCTGATTCAACTGATTCTGCAAGCATCTGTGTTTCGTGGAGCATCTGTCCTTCCACCGGGGAAAGATCTACCACTTCATCGAAGCCCAGCATGCGGATGGCATTGAACACTTCCTGTGCCTGTTTCAGTGTGCTGCACATGGAGGTCATGGCAGAAGGCACCATACAGACGGTGTAGTCGTAACTGTTGATGTCTTCCAGCGTACTGCCCTTGGCAAGCAGACCTTTGTTGTGACAAGCCTGAATGCACTGGCCGCAGTTGATGCACCGGGATTGATTGACTTGAATCCGGTTATTTACCATGGTAAGTGCAGATACCGGACACGCCTTGACACACTTGAGACATTTGATGCACTTGGATAACGTGTAGGTAACGACTGTCTTACGCTTCATGGCGTCACCCGGAACCCGAGTTTCAATGTGGTTCCCTGCGATGAAGACTGAATATCGAATTCATCTGAAACACGTTTGATATTGGGCAGGCCCATGCCGGCACCGAATCCCATTTCCCTTGCCTTCTGATCTGCAGTTGACCAGCCAGGCGTCATTGCTTTCTCAATGTCCGGAATACCGGGACCTGGATCTTTGAAGATCATGTCCACTGTTCCGTCGTCATTGACATCCAGGGTGATCCGGCCGCCCCATGCATGAATGATCATATTGATCTCTGCTTCATAGGACGCTACCGAGATCCGCCTCAGCATCTTGGTATCAATACCGATATGCTTGAGCATTTCTTTGATATGGGAACTGGCCTGACCGGCATCTGCGTAGTCATCCCGTTCCACATCGTATTCTTCATGGAGGATTGAAGTCATATGATTGCCCTCATCCCCTTCTGGTACAGAAGTCCGCACGTTTCATACATCGTGCATTCCGTGCTGAAGATATTGAATTCCATCTCTTTGGCAATCTGCAGTGATTCACCGCTCAGTTTCTTGCCGCGTACAAAGATAATCAGATCAATATCCAGCATCTCGGCAGTGCGCAGAACCTGCGCATTGCACAGTCCGGTAACCAGTACCGTGGTCTCCGGCGAATCCTGTATCATGGCTAGTGCATCGCTCATCAGATCCGTTGCGAAAACCGCCGTATACTCTTTGGAAAGAAGATGCTGATTCCAAATTGCCAACGGTTCGGCATGCAGCGTTTCTACGATTTCACTCGCCTTCATATTCATCAGGGTACCAATCAGTTCATGTGCTCTTCGTGCATGATCTTTTTGATTTCTTCTTCAACTCTTGCCGCAGTGCACTGGCCGATGACTTTGCCGTCAACGACACATACCGGTGCGAGTCCGCATGCACCAAGGCATCTGGTCGCATCCAGTGAGAAGATTCCATCTGCACTGGTCTTGTTGATCTTGGCCCCGGTCAGTTCCATTGCCTTGTCAATCAGCGCCTGGCTTCCCTTGACATAGCAGGCTGTACCAAGGCATACATTGATGACATGCTTGCCCTTTGGCTCTGTCGTAAAGCCGGCATAGAAGTTAACAACGCCGAACACCTCTGCGACACTTGTTCCGGTTGCTGCGCCAATCTTTTCCATGGCTTCAAACGGAATATAGCCGAGATTGTCCTGTACTTCGTGCAGCATGACAATGACAGGTCCCTTGTCATCTTTGTGTCTCGCAACAACCTCATCAATTGTCTTGAGTGATTCTCCTGACAGCTCTTTCATGCTTGAAACTCCTCCTTCTTCTGATAATTGATCAGCAGTTTGAACAGCTGATCAAATAAAACCGATAATAGAATCAATACCAGTGTCCATGCAAGCAGTGACGATGTATCCAGGAAGATCTTTGCCAGATACAGCTGTTTGCCGATCCCCTGTTTCACCTGTCCAAGTATTTCAGCCATGACACCGACCTTCAGTCCCAATGATGCGGCTGTCCTGCCTGTCTGAAGGATGGATGGATACAGCTGCGGAAGTGTCTTGTAACGCAGTTTCATCCAGAAGGTTTCCTCATACAGACATGCAGCATCTTTCTGATGGGCGCCTTCCTGATCCATTGCAGTCTGGAAGTTGGCAAAGAATACCGGGAACAGAATCATGAAACTCACTGCGGATACTGCACCTTCTGCTCCGAGCCAGATCAGCGCCATGATGATGTAGCTGACATTCGGGATCGTCTTGAGGATCACCTGAATCGGTTCGAACAGCCGGCGGAATACCGGGAATGAATCGGATAGAATACTGCAGATCAATGCACAGATCAGTGACAGCAGAAATCCTTCCAGAACAAGCGTGACTGTCCGGAAGATATAAAGATAAGATGACGCGGTGGTTAAGATTGACACAAACGTCATCAGTACGGTTGCAGGATAAGGAATCAGAATATCGTTATGCACTGCAGAAGCAGCAATCTGCCAGCATATCAGCAGTGCAGAAATCGTAATCACATGTTCCTTTTTCATCCTGCCTCCAGCCAAAAAAATTATAACATTTTAGTTTACTGTAAGCGATTGCTTTTTGCGAAGAAATGGGTATTTTTCGGTATTGGAACTGCACAAAAAAGGCCTGAATATGAGTGATTCAGACCTTTTGCCTATGCTTTGTGAAAGATTCCTGAAATTGTTTACAAATCAGCCGATAATTCCATCCGGATTATCAACGCCGAACAGGTTCATGAAGGAATTGATTTCGTCCTTGCAGGAAGAAGCACTGGTGAATTTAATGTTCAGACGCTTCCATACCTTGGCAACGATTTCTCCGCTCGGTACACCGAGTACATCCGTTCCGATTTCATTGACATCTGCAATGATCGTATCGGAATCAGTATCCGGATCAATATTGTTGGAGAATTTTGCGAGCAGTTCTTCGAGATTCGCATACTTGTCCGGGTTTGCATTGTAATCATCTTCTCTGACAAACAGACCAGCCTGCGGATATCCCTGGCCATCGTTGAAGCTTTCCTGCAGATCTGCGATGATCTTCAGATCAGTTCCGTTTTCCTTTGCCTTGGCAATTGTTGCAGTTGCGGCAGGTTCAGCCAGCAGTGCGACATTTGCTTTGCCCGACAGCAGTGCAGCCTGTGCATCACTGACAGAATTATACCAGGTGATGTTCGGTGTAACGCCATCGCTGTATACAGATTTGAATACCAGTCCGGAAACTGCATCTTCACCAAAGGCAGCCATTTCGCCGTCTGTTGTAAGTGCATCATCGGAATCGCCAACAATATACAGGTTGCCCCAGGTAACAACATCGAGCAGTTTGTACGTGGTCTTGCCAGCCTGGTTCAGCTTCATGCCGAGGTTGGTCGGTGCAATGATGACATCATATTCTGGATCCGGGTTAATGAATGCGGCCTGCAGAGAATCTGCGCCATCAACGGTTGTAACATCATAGCCGCTCTGGAATGCCGGAATCATGGCAAGTGACGGTGCACCATACGGAGCGATAATACTTAATTTGTTTTCGTCAGAAACAGTAGAAGCAGTTGAAGCGGCAGTCGCTGTCGGTGTTGCGGAAGCAGTTGCTGCAGCAGTGCTGGATGCTGCGGTTGAGGAACTGCAGCCGCACAGCAGTGCAGCGGAAAGAATAATTGCTGAGAAACGTTTCATTTCAATCCCCTCCATCAATCTATATTTAACCGGTATTATTCTCTACCCATTTCAAGTATAGTTCAATGAATTTGACTGAAATACATGCATGTTCAGTTCTCAGACGGGAACATTCTTGCTGCCGCAACAGCTTTCTGCCAGCGTTCATACAGATGATCTGCAGTCTCTTTTTCCATCTGCGGATGGTAATCCTTCAGTCCTTCGCCGATTGTATTCAGTTCATCAAAGTCTTTCCAGAAACCAACTGCAAGCCCGGCAAGATGCGCAGCACCCAATGCTGTTGTTTCAACGTTCTTCGGTCTTACGACATCGCACTGCAGAAGATCACTCTGAAACTGCATCAGATAGTTATTGGCAGAAGCACCGCCATCTACCCTCAGGGTAGGAATGCATGTGCCGGAGTCTTCTTCCATCGCAGACAATACGTCTCTGGTCTGGTAGGCAAGTGAATCAAGGGTCGCTCTTGTGACATCGGCAATCGTAGTGCCTCTGGTAATCCCAAACAGTGCACCGCGGCACCTGTCATCCCAGTATGGAGCACCAAGTCCGACAAATGCAGGTACCAGCAGAACCCCATTGTCTTTCTTGGAATCTTTGGCAATCTTCTCTGATTCAGAAGACTTGGCAAAGAACTTCATCTGATCGCGCAGCCACTGAATTGCTGAACCTGCCACAAACACAGATCCTTCCAGGGCATAGGTGATCTTGCCTTTGTAACCCCAGGCGATTGTTGTAACAAGGCCATGTTCAGACACTCTTGGTGTATCGCCGGTATTCATCAGCAGGAAGCATCCGGTACCATAGGTGTTCTTGGCCATGCCTGCTTCAAAGCAGTTCTGTCCGAACAGGGCAGCCTGCTGATCCCCTGCCACACCGGCAATCGGCACTTCGTTTCCAAAGAAATGATATGGTGCAGTATTGGCAAAGATCCCGCTGCTGTCTTTGACTTCCGGCAGCATCGACATCGGAATATTCATGATCCTGCACAGTTCTTCATCCCACTTCTGTTCATAGATGTTGTACAGAAGTGTTCTTGAAGCATTCGAGTAGTCTGTCACATGCGCCTTCATTCCGGACAGGCACCAGATCAGCCAGCTGTCGATGGTGCCGGCAAGCAGTTTTCCATCTTCGGCAAGCTGCTGTGCTCCTTCGGTATGATCCAGCATCCATCTGATCTTGGTGGCAGAAAAATATGGATCAATCCGCAGCCCTGTCTTCTTATGGAACAGGTCGTCATAGCCTGCTTTCTTCAATGAATCGCAGATCTCAGCAGTCTGTCTGGACTGCCAGACGATGGCATTGCAGATGGGAAGCCCGGTATCCTTGTTCCAGATGACCGTTGTCTCACGCTGATTGGTAATGCCAATGCCGGCTACCTGACTTGGCTGGATGCCGGCTTTCTGCATACAGCTGGCCATGACGGACAGCACTGACAGCCAGATCTCATTGGCATCATGCTCCACCCATCCAGGATTGCGGAAATACTGCGTAAATTCTTTCTGGGCAGAAGATACCATCTCTGAATTGTGATTGAACAGAATCGCGCGGGAACTTGTTGTTCCCTGATCAATAGCCAAAATATACTTTTCCATTTTTTTCAATTCTCCTGTACTGAAATCCTCTGTTGTTATTATCCACTTTCATGACAGCGCTTTCAAGACTGGATACGACAGACTGTCCGGGATGTATAAAAAACATGCCTCGCCAGGGAGATGTGCCCTGGTTAATGCATGTTTTCTTTCTAGCTTATAATTAATCTTTTTCTGAGAAATTGTTACTTGGACTTCTTAGCAGCAGCCTTTTTAGCAGGAGCCTTCTTAGCTACCGGCTTTTTAGCTGCAACTTTCTTAGCAGGAGCCTTCTTGGCTACCGGCTTCTTAGCTGCAACTTTCTTAGCAGGAGCCTTCTTGGCTACCGGCTTCTTTGCAGCAGCCTTCTTTGCAGGAGCCTTCTTGGCTACCGGCTTCTTAGCAGCTGCCTTCTTTGCAGGAGCAGCCTTCTTAGCTGCTGCCTTCTTAACTGTCTTCTTCTCTGCCATGATTTTATCTCCTTGTTTTTTTATTTGCGTTTTTTAGCTGCGGATTTCTTAACTGCTTTCTTGGCTGCAGGTTTTGCAGCTGCCTTCTTTGCCGCTTTTTTCCCAGCGGACTTCTTAACTGCCTTCTTCTTAGCAGTTAACACTTTCGCAGTTTTCTTCGTGGATGCAGCCTTCTTTTCGGCTTTCTTCTCAGCATCAAGTTTGATCGCTGCCTGAGCCGCAGCAAGACGTGCAATCGGGACTCTGTACGGCGAGCAGGACACATAGGTCAGACCCACACGGTTGAAGAATTCAATGGATGCCGGATCTCCGCCGTGTTCTCCGCATACGCCGAGCTTGATGTCAGGACGAACACTGCGTCCCTTTTCGGAAGCCATCTTGATGAGCTTGCCGACACCGTGCTGGTCAACGTGTGCAAATGGATCAGAATCGTAGATGTGCTTGTCGTAGTAGTCTTTCAGGAAATGACCTGCATCATCGCGGGAGAATCCAAATGTCATTTGTGTAAGATCGTTGGTTCCGAAGCTGAAGAATTCAGCCTCTTCGGCAATCTCGTCTGCGAGAAGCGCCGCACGCGGGATTTCGATCATGGTACCAACTTCATACTTCATGTTGACGTGATTCTCTTTGATGACCTGTTCTGCAGTCTTTACAACAATGTCTTTGACATACTTCAGTTCCTTCGGCTCACCGACTAATGGAATCATGATCTCCGGAACGAGGTGCCAGTTGCGATGCTTCTTGTTGATATTGATAGCAGCCTCAATGATAGCTCTGGTCTGCATCTCACCAATTTCAGGATAAGTGACGTCCAGACGGCAACCACGATGACCCATCATCGGGTTGAACTCGTGGAGGGAGTCGCACTTCTCAGTGAGCTCCTCGACACTCATGCCCATTTCGTCCGCGAGCTCTTTGATCTGTGCCGGCTCTTTCGGAACGAATTCATGCAGAGGAGGATCCAGAAGACGGATGGTGACAGACTGTCCCTTCATCTCTTCGTAGATTCCCTCAAAGTCACTGCGCTGCATCGGGAGCAGCTCAGTCAGATACTTCTTACGCTCTTCGACAGTTCTTGCAACAATCATCTTACGGATTGCCGCAATACGCTTGTCATCATTGAAGAACATGTGTTCGGTACGAACCAGTCCGACACCTTCTGCGCCGAATTCATAAGCGCGCTTGGTATCAGCCGGAGTATCGGAGTTGGTGCGCACGTGCAGTGTGCGGCGTGCATCAGCCCAGCCCATGAACTTCTTGAAATCGCCGGAAATGGAAGCCGGTACTGTCGGGATCTCTCCCTTGTATACATTGCCGGAAGTGCCATCCAGGGAAATCATATCGCCGTCATGGAACGTCTGTCCCTTAACGGTAAAGGTCTTCTTTTCTTCGTCTACGACAACTTCGCCGCATCCGGATACGCAGCAGCGTCCCATGCCTCTTGCAACGACTGCAGCGTGTGAAGTCATACCGCCGCGGACGGTCATGATACCCTGGGCAACATGCATACCCTCGATATCTTCAGGTGAGGTTTCAAGACGTACAAGGACAACTTTCATGCCGGAAGCAGCACGGTCCTTGGCTTCGTTTGCATCAAATACGACATGTCCGCAGGCAGCGCCCGGGGATGCCGGAAGTCCAGTGGTCAGAATGTCAGCAGACTTTGCCTTGACAGCAGCCGGGTCGAATGTCGGATGCAGCAGGTCATCAAGCTGACGCGGTTCAACCATCATCAGAGCCTGGTCAGTCGTGACAAGGCCTTCCTTGACCATATCAACTGCAACTTTCAGAGCAGCAGCAGCGGTACGCTTGCCGTTTCTGGTCTGCAGCATATACAGGTTGCCATGCTCGATGGTGAATTCCATATCCTGCATGTCATGATAATGCTTTTCAAGAGTCTTACGGACATTATCGAGGTCCTTGTAAGCTCTCGGCATTGCTTCTTCAAGAGAAGGATACTTTGCCTTGCGCTCTGCTTCGGAGATGTGATTGCGCTCAGCCCAGACAATGGAGCCCTTCTTGGAAATCTGCTGCGGAGTGCGGATGCCTGCAACGACATCTTCGCCCTGTGCATTGATCAGATATTCGCCATAGAAGAACTTGTGTTCGCCAGTCGAAGGGTCACGGCTGAAGCAGACACCGGTGCCGCAGTCTGTACCCATGTTGCCGAATACCATTTCAACAACGTTGACAGCGGTTCCCCAGTCACCCGGGATATCGTTCATCTTTCTATAATAGATTGCACGTTCATTGTTCCAGGAACGGAATACAGCTTTGATGGATTCTTTCAGCTGAACTTCCGGATCCTGCGGGAAGTCTTTGCCCAGGTTCTTCTTGTAGAACTCCTTGAAGCGTTCGCTGAGTTCAACCATGTCATCTGCGTCCAGGTCGATGTCGAGCTTGACGCCCTTCTCTTCCTTGACTGCATCAATGATCTTTTCGAACTCAGACTTGCTGAGTCCCATGACAACATCGGAGAACATCTGGATGAAACGGCGGTAGGAATCATAAGCGAACCGCTTGTTGCCGGAAATCTCGGCAATGGACTTTACGACTTCATCGTTGATGCCCAGGTTCAGGATGGTGTCCATCATGCCCGGCATGGATGCTCTTGCACCGGAACGGACAGAGACCAGAAGCGGATTCTTGAGATCACCGAGTTTCTTGCCAGTTGCTTTCTGCAGCCAGTTGAGATCGGTGTTAATCTGCTTCATGATGTCATCGCTGATCTTCTCACCATCGTCGTAATACGCATTGCATGCTTCGGTGGTAATGGTGAATCCCTGTGGAACAGGCAGCCCGAGATTATACATCTCGCAAAGATTTGCGCCCTTGCCTCCAAGTAATTCACGCATGGAACCATTTCCTTCAGAAAACTTGTAAACGTACTTCTTTACAGCCATACAGCCTCCTCTTGTATAGTTACAAACTACGTTAGTACTAATTGATTATAAGACGTTCAAAAATGGTAAACAAGTCGATAAGCCTATTTTGATGCACTTTATTTCATATATTTGGAAATAAAACTCATCACAGCCGTAAAGTAGTTCTCATTCGTGTAAGACATTGCATGTCCGCAGCCTGGTGCAGTGAACAGTTCTTTCGGCGCTGCACAGGAGTAATAGCAGTCATAAACCATGCTTGCAGGTATGATCGTATCTGCCTCGCCATGGATGAACAGCATCGGTGTATGACTCTGCGAAAGCTGACGGGATACACTGACATCATTCAATGAATAATGCAGATTCTGCTTGACGAAGAAATCAACGCCGGCCATGAACGGTTTGCCAGGTACGCTGTATTCTTCTGTGATGTTGTGTTCGATATAGGCATTGATGTCTGCGCAGCCGCAGTCTTCCACTGCACACTTGACGTTGCTGCACAGATAGTCGCCGCAGGCATACATGACCGTTGTTGCCCCGAAGGAAACACCGAACAGGACAATCTCCGCCAGCGGATCGACATTGACCAGATAGTTGATCCAGGAGATCAGATCATAATGCTCAGGCCAGCCAAGACCTGTGTACCTGCCTCTCGACATGCCGCAGCCGCGCTGATCCGGCACCAGCAGGTTAAAGCCCTGCTGATCAAATTCATAGAGATAGTCACCCAGTTCAATGCCGCAGGAATGACAGCCATGTACGGCAATCATCCACTTGTGGCAATCCGCATGATTGGTAATCCGCAGTGCATGCAGATGCAGGCCGTCATAGGAATCAAGGTACTCTTCATCTCTGACTGAATTACTCAGCCAGGAATCATTGCGGGCCTGATTGCCTGAACGGTTCCAGGGAACCTTGTTGCTGATGCCGGCATGCTCCAGATCAAAATGATCACGGAATACATAGTAGGAAAATCCAAAATAAGCTGCGGTACCGACTGCCGCTGTCGCTGCTGCCGCCTTGATGATCGGATGACTGTTTTTCTTTTCTTCGCTCATTCGTTACCTCCCCTGCAGATATAAAGAAAACGCAAAGACCCTCCTGACCAGTTTGCGGTTTGAAGAATCTTTTGCGTTTCCTTTATTCATCCACGTTTTCCTCAAGTGGATTATATCATGAATTATTTTTGCAGTTCGCTCAATCTTGCCGCAACGACGTCCATCTGTTTGCGGTAGTCTTCCAGTTTCTTCTGTTCTTCTTCAATCTTTGCCTGCGGTGCCTTGGCAAGGAATCCCTGATTGCCGAGGATATGTTCAGAGCGCTGTACTTCACCGGCGAGCCGTTTCTGCTCACTGGTCAATTTGGCAAGTTCAGCAGCTTTGTCGAGCAGCTGATCAGACGGGATGTAGAGGCTGCCGCCGGTCACTGGCTGTACTGACAGATCGCCATCCAGGTGATCCTGCCAGGTGCTCTTGGCCATACGCTCCATCATTGCCGCAAGGTTGGCATCCGGCTTGACGATATTGCCGTCAAGATCTTTGACCATGACAGTCAGCGGTGCATTCGGCTTGAGATCGTTGGTCACCTTGATCTCACGGATCTTCTTGATGATGGAGATCATACGCTCCATTCCTGCAAGATCGCTTTCAGGAAGATCACTGAGCTTCTTCGGCCATGATTCCCTGCAGATGCTTTCAGCAGTATGCGGAAGTGTCAGATAGATCTCTTCGGTGACAAACGGCATGAACGGATGTAACAGACGTACGATTGCATTCAATGCAGTCAGCAGTGTGGACTGAGCTGCCTTCTTGACGGTTTCATCTTCACTGTTCAGTGAAGCCTTGCACATCTCAACATACCAGCTGCAGAAGTCATCCCAGACAAAAGCATACAGTTCATTGCCGACCAGGGCGAATTCATACTTCTCCATGTTTTCTGTGACATCATCGATGACCTGATTCAGACGATTCAGGATCCAGGCATCCGCATCTGACAGATGGCTGAGATCAATGTCTTCCATCTTCATGCCTTCCGGAAGATTCATCAGTACAAATCTGGATGCGTTCCAGAGCTTGTTGATGAAGTTCCAGGCAGCTTCCACCTTTTCCGGAATGTAGCGCATATCCTGTCCCGGTGTGGAGTTGGTTGTAAGGAAGAAGCGCAGCGAATCAACACCGTACTCGTCAATGACCTTCATCGGGTCAATGCCGTTGCCCAGTGACTTGGACATCTTGCGTCCCTGTGAGTCACGGATCAGTCCGTGGATCAGTACATCCTTGAACGGACGTTCATGGGTGAAGTGCCTTGCCTGGAATGCCATACGGGCAACCCAGAAGAAGATGATGTCATAGCCGGTGACCATGGTGCTGGTTGGATAATAGCGCTTGAAGTCATCGGTATCCTCTGGCCAGCCCAGTGTCGCAAACGGCCACAGAGCACTGGAAAACCAGGTATCCAGGACATCTTCATCCTGAATCCAGTTTTCCGGATCTTCTGGATCTGTTTCACCGACATAGGTCTCACCGGTTGTCTTGTTGTACCAGGCCGGAATGCGGTGGCCCCACCACAGCTGACGGGAGATGCACCAGTCTTCAATGTTATCCAGCCACTGTTCAAAGGTCTTCTCGAAACGTTCCGGATAGAAGTTGATACGCTGATCCGGATCATCCTGATTCTTCAATACATCATCAGCCAGCGGCTTCATCTTGACGAACCACTGCTGTGACAGGTACGGTTCTACAACACAGTGTGTACGCTCGGAGTGTCCGACATCGTGCTTGATCTCTTCAATCTTGATCAGGTTGCCATCATCTTCAATCTGTCTGGTGACCAGATCCCTGCACTCATAGCGGTCCATACCTTCATATTTGCCGCAGAGTTTGTTCATCGTGCCATCCGGATTCATGCAGATGGGCTTTTCCAGATGATGGCGCTCAGCGATGCCGAAGTCGTTTGGATCATGGGCCGGGGTGCACTTCATGGCGCCGGTTCCGAATGCAATATCAATGTAGTCATCGGCAATGATCGGCAGTGTATCGCCATTTGCCGGATTGATGCAGTGCTTGCCGACCATGTCGGTATAGCGTTCATCCTTCGGGTTGACTACAACGCAGACATCGCCGAACATTGTCTCCGGACGGGTTGTTGCGACTGTAAACTGCTGACCGGTTTCAACCACGTGATAAGAGAAGTAATACATCTTGCCCGGATCTTCCTGGTGATAGACTTCAATGTTGCTGAGGGCGGTACGGGCTTCCGGATCCCAGTTGATGATCCGCCAGCCGCGGTAAATCAGTCCTTCATTGTAGAGTGTTACAAATACATGGCGGACTGCCTTGTTGAATCCTTCATCCATGGTGAAACGCTCCCGGCTGTAATCCAGGGAGTTGCCCATCTTGGCCCACTGAGTACGGATGGTCTTGGCATATTCTTCTTTCCACTCCCAGGCCCGATCAAGGAACTTTTCACGGCCAAGATCATATCTCGAAATGCCTTCGCTCTTGAGTCGTGCGTCTACTTTTGCCTGTGTGGCAATACCGGCATGGTCCATGCCCGGCAGATACAGCATGTCATAGCCCTGCATGCGCTTGTAGCGGGAGATAATATCCTGCAGGGTGTTATCCCATGCATGGCCGATATGCAGGATGCCGGTCACATTCGGCGGCGGAATGACAATCGTAAATGGATCTTTGGATTTATCTCCGGCTGTAAAGTAGCCTTCTTTGACCCAGTGATCGTATTTTCCCTCTTCAACTGCTTTGTGATCATACTTCGGTGCAAGATTCTCGTTCATGTTTTACCCCTTCCATGTCAATCAAAATAAAAGCGTCCTGAATTGAAGGACGCTGACTCTGCGTGGTACCACCTTGCTTGCTTCTCGAAAGCGTAACGTGCCTGGACGGATCTTCTTACTGCAATTCAGAAGACCAGCTCACGGAGGACTTGATCTGATCCTGCAGATCCCGTTTCACCAATCCCGGGATTCTCTTTGCTGCAGGCGGTTCAGACTGCTTTCCGCTTCATTGCTGATGCAGAAATTATACACTTGCTGAAAATTGAAATCAATCCTGATGACGTAGCCAGTGTGACTGCAGCCTGCTGTTGGCGATATGGGCAGACAGTGCGGCTGAGATCGCCAGAATCAGTACAACAATAATCAGATTCAGATATGGATGCACCGGCCAGATAGTCAGAAAGATTGAGGCAATTCCATACAGCGCAAAGAAGGTCAGGATATAGATAAAGATAACGGCACAGAAATACTTCAGTTTCATCTGCCAGAGGCAGCTTCCCCGTTTCAGCTTTGGCTGTTTTTCAGCTTCTTCCTTCTTTGGCTTTGGCTGCTTCTTTGTCTGGCGGCGGTCTTTATTTGCAGGTTTTGATTCAACAGGTTCTTCTTCAGGTGCTTCCTCTTCTTCCATGGATTGCTGCGAAGTCTCTTCGTCTTCTTCGTATTCTTCATCTCTGGGATCCGGTCCAAGCAGCGTCTCAAAAAATCCCGGCTTCTTTTCCTGTTTTGTTTTGACCTGTTTCTTCGGCATGCACCCTATTTTAAGTCATTGGTACAGATTGAGGCAACCGCAAATGCTACAATAAAACAAGGAGCCAGACATGTGCGGACGATATGTATTTTTCGATGATCGGAATCCCCAGCTGAAACAGTGGATTGACCAGGCAAAAGAGAAACTTCCCAAAAAGCAGTTTGAGGAAATCTCTCTGTTTGAAGTCTTCCCTGCCCAGATGGTGCTTACCGCTGTCTACAATCCCAAGACAAAACGGATGCAGCTGGTACCGATGCACTGGGGCTATCCTGGCAAAGAAGGAAAACCGGTGATCAATGCCCGCAGTGAAACTGCTGACAGTTCCTACTTCTTCAAAGATTCCCACCGCTGTATCATTCCCGCCAGTGGCTACTATGAATGGTCAAAGAATCCAAAAGAGAAATACTACTTTACGATCAGAGAACAGCCAACCCTGTTTCTGGGCGGCCTGTGCAGAAGAGAAACAGACGGACTGCATATGGTCATCCTGACTGAAGCTGCGAAGGTACCGGAATCATTGATCCACGACCGGCAGCCGCTGATCTTTGATGCCTCGAAAATAAAAGACTGGTGCATGGACGGCGATTACCGTCTTCTGCTTCAGTCTTCTGTACAGAATCGTTCAATGTCCAAAGTCTAGAACAGTGTATTGACAGCGTGCGGCAGCGGGATTCCCAGATGTTCGTACGCTTTTTCTGTGGCCATTCTGCCTCTGGTGGTGCGGTTGATGAAACCGATCTGAATCAGATACGGTTCATATACATCTTCCAGTGTCGTTGTTTCTTCACTGATGGAATTGGCCAATGCATCCAGACCAACCGGGCCGCCATGGAACCGTTCGATAATGCCCCTGAGATAATGGATATCCACATCATCCAGGCCAAGTGAGTCTACCTGCAGACGGTTCAATGATTCATCTGCGATCTGTCTGGTCACAACACCATTGTTCAATACCTGGGCGAAGTCACGGATTCTCCGTAACAGCCGGTTTGCAATCCGCGGTGTGCCTCTGGAACGTCTGGCAATTTCATTGACTGCATCTTCCTCAATTTCAACATTGAGTACCCGGGCTGTACGCTTGACGATCTGGGCCAGCTGTTCATTGCTGTAATACTCCAGTTTGGAAACGATACCGAACCTATCACGCAGCGGTGCTGAGAGATCGCCAGCCCTTGTCGTAGCACCGACCAGGGTGAACGGCGGCAGTTCAAGACGTACACTTCTTCCGCCCTGGCCGCCTTCACTGCCGACCATGACATCAATGACAAAGTCTTCCATTGCCGGATACAGCACTTCTTCCACAATCTTGGGAAGCCGGTGGATCTCATCAATGAAGAGTACATCGCCCGGTTCCAGCACTGAAAGAATTGATGCGAGATCGCCGGGTTTGGCAATGCTCGGTCCGGATGCGATCCGGATCTTTTTATGCAGTTCATTGGCCAGGATATATGCCAGTGTGGTCTTGCCGAGTCCCGGAGGACCGTACAGCAGCACATGATCCAGTGATTCATTCCGCTGCAGTGCAGCCTGGATGAATACCTTCAGATTTTCTTTCAGGGCATCCTGTCCGACATACTCTTCCAGTGTCTGCGGACGGATTGTTTCCTCATCATCCCCTGCCTCAGGCATTGCCGAAAGCAGGCGGTCATTTTCATCCACGGATCTATCCTCCCATTCTCTGTTTGTTCAGATACTGCAGACCAAGTTTCAGATATTTGTCTGCCGTCAGTCCCGGCTGTGTACTGAGGTACTCGCCGACACCGTTCAGTTCTGATGATTTATAGCCAAGATTCTTCAGACCGTTCATCGCATCTTCAATTTCCTGCGGATACTGCGGTCTGGCTGCGGTTGGATTGGTGCTGACTGCCACCAGTTTTCCCTTGAGATCCAGGACAATCTGGCTGGCTGACTTGGCACCGATTCCCGGCATCTTTTTCAGTGAAGCCACATTGCCTTCTTCAATTGCCTTGACGATCTCATTGTATCCCTTCGCTGTCAGCATGTTCATCGCAGTCTTCGGTCCAAGACCCTTGACGCTGATCAGCCGCATGAAGAGATCCTGTTCGTCCCTTGACTCAAAGCCATACAGGGCAACATCGTTTTCAGTGATATGCATATAGGTATAGACCTGAATCTCTTCATTCAAAGAGATCCGGTCGGTATGCGGATAGCTGATCCGCCAGCCCATGCCCTGATTGTCAAGAATGACCCAGCTGTCGCCATAGCTGGCAACGGTACCGCGGATAAATGCGATCATTTCAGAATCCTTTCTTATTCATGATAATCCATGATGTAGGTGCCGACGATGACCTGGTCGCCATCTCTTGCGCCGGCCTTGTAGAGTGCCGCATCAATGCCCATCTTTTCCAGGGTCATGGCAAACTGATAGGTATCATCTTCCTTGTCGAAATCAACCTGCTCGGCAAGCCGGTCAACCTTTTCGGAATCCACCTTCCAGCGGTGATTGCCAAGATTGCGGATGACATAATCCGGACGCTTCGGTTCATAACGGTATACAACTGTCTCTTCGGTGGAAGTTTCCGCTTCTGCCGCAGCTCTTGCCTGTTCGATTTCAGTCATTGCCGCATAGAGCACTTCGGTTACCCCTTTGTGTTCCAGGGCAGATACTTCATAGACTTCAAGATCCGGGTGTGCTTCCTTGAACCGCTTCAGGTTCTCTTCTGCACCTTCGGCATCCATCTTGTTTGCCACTACGATCTGCGGCTTCTTCTCCAGTTCCGCATCATAGTTCTTCAGTTCCAGATTGATCATCCGGTAGTCTTTCAGTGGATCACGTCCGCTTTCTGACATATCCAGTACATGGATCAATACCCGGCAGCGCTTGATATGGCGCAGGAATTCATCACCGAGTCCTTTGCCTTCTGCCGCACCTTCAATCAGTCCCGGCATATCAGCCAGCACAAAACTGCGGTCATCCGGCAGTCTGACCACACCGATATTCGGTTCCAGGGTGGTAAACGGATAATCAGCGATCTGCGGTCTTGCCTTGGAGCAGACAGACAGGAAGGTTGACTTGCCGACCGAAGGGAAACCGATCAGTCCGGCATCTGCCAACAGACGCAGCTCAATCTGCAGATCAAAACTCTCGCCGATTTCACCCGGCTGGGCATATTCCGGCGCATCATTCCGGCCGGTCGCAAAGTGCATATTGCCGAGGCCGCCCTTGCCGCCGTGGGCAATCAGTACAATCTGATGCGGCTTGGTCAGATCTGCCATGAGATCGCCGTTTGCCGCATTGCGGATCATGGTGCCAAGCGGTACATGGAGTTCGACATCATCGCCGTCCTTGCCGTGCATCTTCTTGGTCATGCCATTTCCGCCGGTGCCGCCCTTGGCAGATTTGGTATAGCGCAGTTTCGCCAGCGTCGTCTCGTTGGTATCCACCACAAAATAGATATGGCCTCCGCGTCCGCCGTCACCGCCGAATGGTCCGCCATTTGGATAATATTTTTCATGCCGGAATGCGACAGCACCCTTGCCGCCGTCTCCAGCCTTTACATGCATCTTGATCAGGTCAATCATATTAGGCCCTCACTTTCTAAAAAAGCTCCTGAATTGCTTCAGGAGCTGTACTCGACTGTTCTTATGCCTGCTGCGGATAAACGGAAACCTGTTTCTTGTCCTTGCCAACACGCTCGAACTTGACGATTCCGTCGGTCAGGGCGAACAGAGTATCATCTCCGCCGCGCTTCACGTTCTTGCCCGGGAGAATCTTAGTGCCTCTCTGGCGGTAAAGGATTGAGCCTGCTGTGCAGAACTCACCATCGGCGCGCTTCGCACCAAGTCTGCGGCCTGCAGAATCACGGCCGTTCTTAGTGGAAGAAACACCTTTCTTCGACGCGAAGAACTGAATATCCAGTGTGAATTTCATAATAGGTTTACACCTCCATTTGTTTGACTGTTATATACTTCTCGTTTGATTCTTCTACTGTCTTCATCTGAATCAGGCCGGTCTGCAGAATGATGTCTGTCTTTTCATCCGGGTGATTCACATGAATTTCAATGCTGTTTTCTCCGATTCTGATATCTGCATCAGATCCTGATTGATCCAGTGCGTTGCAGAGACCGAAGCTGATGGCGCTGATTCCTGCACAGATCAGATCCTGACCGTGTTCAGCTGATCCGGAATGCCCGGACACTGAGAGATCCTGAATCAAACCGTTGTGGAACTGAGCGCAGATGCGGATCATCTTATGCCTTGATGGTTTCGACGGTCAGCTTTGTATACGGCTGGCGGTGACCCTGACGATGATGAGTGGATCCCTTCTTCGGCTTGTACATGAAGGAGCGAACCTTCTTCTGTTTGCCCTGCTTTTCAACTTTGCAGGTAACAGTTGCTCCGTCAACATACGGTGTTCCGATCTTGGTAGCAGCGTCTGATACGAGGCAAACCTTGTCCATGACTACTTCGCTTCCTGCTTCCGCATCGAGCTTTTCAACATAGATTGTCTGGCCTTCTTCAACCTTCAGCTGTTTTCCGCCTGTTTCGATAATTGCGTACATTCAATGCACCTCCTGACATTATCTTAAGACGCGCCGGTCAGGGGACAGATTGCTCCGTGCTTAAACCCTTATCCGAGCGGTTACAGACCTCTTCAAGAGGGCTGATAACGGAATAAGTGTAACAGAAACAGGCATAGCCGTCAACGGAATGTTGATTTTAAAAGTTGCTGACCGGAGCCTTTTGACTCTATGGATACAGCATGTGCAGAAGAGGTATTTCGTCAGAAAACTGACCGAACGCACAAAACTCCATATCTGTCTATTTTAATCACGCTTGAAACCCTTAAAATGAATTGTGTAAAAAGGAGCGTAATTAACGATGTTAAAGTCAAAGTATGGAATCAACCTGGCTGATGACGAGCAGCCATTCTACTTCGCCTATGATGAGGACCGCAAGCATGTCATGCTGCTGGATAACGGTGTGCTTGTACAGGAATTCCTGGACGGCAAATGGACCGATGTCGAAAACAAGACACTTGGACGCTGGGAAGTACGCGATATCACCAAGGAACAGTTCGACAAAGAAACCGGCGGAGTCATGCCGGATGTTGATCCAAAAGACATCATCGACTTATAAGAATCAAACAGCCCTGCAGAACTGATCTGCAGAGCCTTTTTTTATCTCTGGCTGAGAAACAGCGGCGGTTCCATGCGGATATCGCCCTGCGGTCCCTTGCGGAACTGGATGGCAACGCTGCGGCCGCTTCCGGTTTGGGATTCATAGCTGATCTGCATGCGCACTGCGTGCAGATGGACCCGTTCTGCTTCCTGCAGCAGTTCGATCAGTCTGCTTGCCCGGTATACGACGTACAGCCGGCCGTTATCTTTGAGCAGCTGTTCACTGCACTTTATCAGCTCGGCCAATGGCAGACTGAATTCATGCCTGGCTGCTTTGATGTAGTCATTCTGTCTGATCTCATCTGAATCTGCAGTTTTGAAATACGGCGGATTGACAATCAGCGCATCAAACGGTGTGTGCACATAATCCTGCAGTCTGCATACGGATAATTCTGCCTGGATCCCATAGCGGTTCAGGTTCTGCTGGGCTGTTTCAATCTGGCGCGGGTATAAATCAATGCCGGACAGCGAATGCGGCTTCTGCAGTGAGGCATACAGTAACAGGGCTCCGGTATTACAGCCGATATCCAGTACCGTATCACTGTGCTTCAGTGACAGGAACTGTCCGAGCATGGCCGTATCGGAATTGAAATGATACAGATCTTCCGGCTGCTCCAGTTCAAGACTGGTACCCGGCAGATAATCAAGCCTGGTCATGTTCGATTTCCTCAGGCTCCTGCGGACGCTTCAGTTCAAACCAGAATACAGAACCAGTGCCAAGGTTGGATTCCACCCCGTATTCTGCATGGTGGGTGTCCAGGATTGCCTTGACAATCGCCAGTCCCAGTCCGGTATTGGACATGGATCTGGAGAATGAACGGCTGGACTTCTGATAGCGGTCCCAGATATAAGGAAGCTCCTGGGGGCTGATGCCTTCGCCCTGATCCCTGACTTCCACCCGGACTGTTTCTTCATCCTCTTTCAGCCAGGCATGGACAGTGATATCCCTGCCGGCCGGAGTATGTTTGATTGCGTTGGACAGGAAGTTGGATACCACCTGATCAATCTTGGTCTCATCTGCGTATACCGTCAGTGAATCCGGTACATTCACCTTGACTTTCAGTCCGCCGTCTTCAATCGGTGCTTCGTAGAATGACACCACATCGCGGATATCCTGGGCAAGGTCAAAGTTCTTTTCCCGCAGTACATAGTTGCCTGACTGCATCTTGGACAGTTCGCTCATATCCACAACCAGACGGTCCAGATAATCCGCTTCGGTAATAATGACATTCAGGTGCTTCTCGCGTTTTTCCTTATTATCGCCCGACACATCCCGGATCATTTCCGCATAAGCACGGATACTGGTCAGCGGTGTCTTGATATCATGGCTGACATTGGCAATCAGATCCTTGCGGAGTTCATCAATCCGCGACAGTTTCATCGTTGCCCCGTTCAGTGTATTTGCCAGTTCCTTGGTTTCTGTGAACTGACCGCCGTCAAAGTGTGCCGCATAATCCGCATGGGCAAGTTTTTCAGCTTCTATATTCATATTGACGATCGGCTTGGTCAGCAGTTTGGCAATCTTGATGGAAATCAGAGATGCGACAATCATGACGATGATCGTATACATGAAATACTGCCGGCTGAAGAACGTGATAATGGAGTCTACCGGTTCCAGCGGTGAATTGACAAAGAGATAATAGTTGCCGAGATTGGAGCGGATTGTCCTGCCGTAGACAATCATTTCCTGCTCGGTGCGGGAATTGGTGATATTCTGCGACCATTCCCCTTCATTGTTCTTCAGGGTATTGACCAGGGAGATGCCGTCGCTGTAACTGATGCTGGCATTATTGATATCGCCGCTGCCGGCATGGAATACACAGCCGGATCCCAGGGAATCCGCATCATAGATCAGATTGCCGGAATCATTGTAGATCGCCACACAGAGATTGTTGTTGATGGTGGTCTGGAATGCTTTCAGGATGTCTGTTTCATTGCCGTTGCTTTCAATGATATAGGTCTGGATGTCGTCAGATACCTGACGGACATTCTGGATCTTGTTATTGCGGTAATACGGGCGGATCAATGAAAACTGCAGCAGGCCCAGCATTAAAACGATGCCAATGGCAAATACGAAGAAGAACATCCAGATATTGAAATAGATGCCATGCCGATCAAGCTTCAATGTTGTGTGCCTTTCTGATGATTCAATGATCAAGCCAGTTTTTCAAATTTGTAGCCCATGCCGCGTACGGTCACAATGTGATCCCGGTATTTTCCAAGATTGTGGCGCAGCATCTTTACATGTGTATCAACCGTGCGGTCATCACCGAAATAGTCATAATCCCATACTTCTTCCAGCAGTTTGGAACGGGACAGTGCCACATTCTCATGCTGGACCATGAAGATCAGAAGATCAATTTCCTTTGGTGTCAGATCAGCCTTTTCACCATCGACTGAAACACTTCTGCCGTCGATATCAATGACCAGGCCGCCGTTGTCATATTTCAGAATTTCATGATCCTGCTTGTGGGAGCGGTCCAGTACGACCTTGACTCTGGCCATGAGTTCCTTCGGTGAAAACGGTTTGACGACATAGTCATCCACACCGAGTTCAAAGCCGAACAGTTTATCGTACTCTTCCTGTCTTGCACTGAGCATGATCACCGGAATGTTGCGGATCTTCTTGATCTGCTTGCAGGCAGAGAAGCCATCCAGCTTCGGCATCATGACATCCAGAATCACACAGTCATAGGCGGTCTTTTCCACCATGTCCAGTGCCTGCATGCCGTCTTCTGCTTCATCTGCTTCATAACCGTTTCGCTGGGCATACTCCTTCACCACTTCACGGATATTCTCTTCATCATCGACTATCAGTATTTTTGCCATGTTGTTCACTCCATTTTATTTGATGCATGATTGCCTGCGACAGTGATCGTATCTGCGAGACACGATCCATCGTCCTGTATTTTAGCATGAAACAGGATATACGTTCCCTTAACAAGTTCCGGATTCATCCGCTGGTAGAGTCTTGGCATGACTGCCATATCCATCTCACCGGTCTCATCGGTCAGTTTCAGAAATGCCATCATATCACCGCGTTTGGTCCGATGCTGGTGCACATTCTGGATCATTGCAAAGCCATCAGCCTGGCCGACATTGTTTTTGAGTACGGTCAATGTCGGGCGGTGGATATCCAGCCGGCTGCGCAGTCCGATAATCGGATGCGGGCCAAGGCAGAAGCCCAGGGCGTTCTTTTCATTCTCACTTCGCTCTTCGGCATATTCTTTCATCTTGATCATGACCGGTTTCGAGACGAGCCCCAGGTTGATCTGGGTCACGCCATTCTTTTCCACCCGGATCAGTTCTCCATAGCTCAGTGCATCATCCAGGTTTGCCTTCAGCGTTGCCCGGTTTTCCTTGAAGCCATCCAAAGCACCGGCATCAATCAGACTGACAATGCTCTTGCGGTTCATGCCGACCAGGGAGAGTCTTGCGGCACAGTCAAAGAAGTCCTGATAGGTTCCCTGATCCGTGCGGTTTTCAATCACAGCACGCTCGGATTCGCGGCCGATGCCCTTGACTGCACACAGCGGCATGCGGATTGCCTGCTGCTCAATGCAGTAGGTACCGCTGCTTCGATTGACATCCGGATACAGCACTTTGATATTCCTGCGCCGGCACTCATCCACATAGGCCGACGTCTTGCCATCATCGCCGATGACACTGTCCAGAAGCGCCGTATAGAAATACAGCGGATACACTGCTTTCAGATAAGCCAGCTGATAGGCAACCACGCCGTACGCAACCGCATGGGATTTGTTGAATCCATAGCCGGCAAACTTTTCAATCAGGGCAAAGAGATTCTCTGCAGTCTCTGCCGGATAGCCGTTGGCGAGACACCCTTTGATGAAGTCAGTCTTCATGGCCGCAATGTCTTTGGCTTTCTTCTTGGAGATTGCCCTTCTGAGCACATCTGCCCTGCCAAGGGAGAATCCGGCTGCGATTCTTGCCGTCATCATGATCTGTTCCTGATAGATCATGACTCCGTAGGTTTCACTCAGCACTGGTTTGAGTGCTTCTGCCGGATACTGGATGGATTCCGGATGCCGGCGGTTATTCAGGTAGACATTGATATTCTCCATCGGTCCCGGGCGGAACAGTGCCAGTGCCGCAACCAGATCCTGGAAGCGTTCCGGTTTCATCTTCCGCAGCAGGTTCATCATGCCGCTGGACTCAAACTGAAAGACACCGATCGTGTCGGCATTCTGGAAGATCCGGTATGTTTCATGATCATCCATCGGGATCTTCATGATATTAAAGGAAGGATTCTCTTTCTGGATCTCTTTGACAATCTCATCAATGATGGAAAGATTGCGCAGTCCCAGAAAGTCCATCTTGATCAGTCCGCGTTCTTCCAGATACTCCATAGAGTACTGGCTGGTAATCATACCGGTCTCTGAATCAAGGTCCATGGTCGGTATGACATCTGACAGATCCAGACGGCTGATGATGACACCGCCGGCATGCTTGGATTCATTTCTCGGCAGTCCTTCCAGCTGAAAGGCAATTTCAAACAGCTGACGGTAGCGGTCTTCCGCATTGACCACCTGCTTCAGGCGGGGATTCTGCCGGAATGCCTCCGCTAACGTGATCTTCGGAATATTGCCGGGGATCATCTTGGACAGCATTTCCACATCGCGGATATTCAGATTGAGCACCCTGCCGACATCATGGATGACCTGTCTTGCGCCCAGGGTTCCAAACGTCACGATGCTGGCTGTATGTTCTTTTCCATACGTGCGGTAGACATAGTCAATGACATCCTGCCGGCGGTTGTCGGGAATATCTGTATCAATATCCGGCATGGTAATCCGCTCCGGGTTCAAAAACCGTTCGAACAGCAGATGATAGTGAATCGGATCCACCTGGGTAATGCCAAGACAGTAGGCAACCAGTGATCCGGCTGCACTGCCTCTGCCCGGCCCGATATAGATATCCACGCTTCTTGCATAGCGGATGAAGTCATAGACAATCAGGAAGTAATCTTCAAAGTGCATCTTGAGAATGACATCCAGTTCATATTTCAGCCGGTTGGTATAAACCGCTTCTGTTTTTCCGTTCAGCCGTTTCTTCAGCCCGGCCAGACACAGCTGGGTCAGATACTGGGCACTGGTTAACGGCTCGGGTGTATGAAACTGCGGCAGACTGGTCTTGGGCAGGACCAGATCAGCCATACAGCTTTCTGCAATCTCATCCGTGCGCTTCAGATCATCCGCATCATAGAGTGCTGCCATGCCTTCCATGGAGCGGAAACTGCGGCCGCTGCTTTTGGTCAGTGACTTGTCCTGAATCGTCAGTCCCCTGCGGATTCCGGTCAGCACCCGGTAGGCATCTGTTTCCTGTTCATTCAGATAATAGATTTTATTCAAGGCGACCGTACGGATCTTCAGTCCGGATGCGATCCGCTTCAGTTCCGCATTTCTTGTCTTCCACATGGACGCATCCATGTAGGAAAGTGCCACATCAAAGACCGGCAGTTCCTGTTTCATGATCTGCAGTTTTTCCAGAATTCCCTGGCTGTCACTCTGGACCAGTTCATGGTCAAACCAGCCGCCTTCCCCATACACAATGAGGTAACAGTGCTCACAGCCATGAATCAGCTGTTCTGTGCTGCAGGTATTGGTCCCGCTGCAGATTTCACTGCTCAGCCGCATCAGGTTCTGATAGCCGATATTGTCTTTTGCCAGCAGGAGAAACGGTACAGTTTCCTCATGGTAGAGACAGTCCGCTTCCAGGCCGTATACCGGATGGATTCCGTGCTGACTGCAGGCATGTGAAAAAGCAGGCACGCCATGCATCACATTGTGATCTGTGAGCGCCAGTGAGTGATAGCCCAGTTCAGCTGCACGTTTTACAAGAGGTTCAATCCGGATCGTGCTGGCCAGCAGGCTGTAACAACTTCTTACCATCAGATGTGCTGTCATACTGCAATTATTCTAACATTGAACAAAAAGTTTTACATTTTTGCTGAATGTAAACTATGATAACGGTAGAGGAACCAGATATGAAAATCGCTTATGTCACCGACAGCGGAACAGGCTGTTCCATCGAAGAACTTGCCAGAGACGGTATCATCAGTATCCCCCTGCAGATTTTTGACGGGGAAACAACCTACCAGGATATGGAGAACCTGAACCGCAATCAGTGCATTGAACTGCTGAAGCAGGAAAAGGTGCTGAAAACTTCCCAGCCTTCCCCGGGCCTTGTTGAAGAAGCCTTCACTTCGCTGAAAAACCAGGGCACGGATCTGATCATTGCTGTCCCCATCTGCAACGGGCTGTCCGGCAGTGCTTCTACCATGACTGCCATTGCCAACAGTCTTGATATGCCGATCATCTGTGTTGATACCTATACCACTGCAGTGGTGCAGAACTATGTCATTCACCAGATCAAGCACTGGTATGAAGCAGGTAAAAGCGATATTGAAGTACGCGTACTCACCGAACAGATCATCAGTTCCAGTGAGACGTTTGTCATACCGGTTGATATTGCCCATCTGGCAAGAGGCGGCCGGATGACCCCTTCCGCTGCAGCATTTGCCAAACTGCTGCGTATCATGCCGATCCTGCACCTGAACCAGGAAACCGGCGGCCGGATCGATGTCATGGATAAAGTCATTACCTGGCGCAAGGCGCTGAGCAATGTCATTGATAAGATCAAGACCCGGGATATCACGCCGGACACGCTGATTACCATTGCCCATGTCAATGCGATTGAAAGTGCTGAAACCATGTACCATAAAATGACGGACGCATTCCCGCAGGCAAAGGTACAGATCATTGAACTCTGCAATCCGGTCGCTGCCCATGTCGGTCTTGGCGGCATCTGCGTACAGCTGTTCAGACAGATCAGCTAGTTCGAATTCACATAACTGAACCGCCCATTGTGGTAAAATATAAACTGCAATTCTTTTGGAGGTTGGTTATGAGTGAAAACAGTAAAAATCCCCTTGATCTGAATACCCATTCCGGTGAAGAGGATTCCGGGAAAGATAGCAGCGGAATTCAAAAAGCAGTCCCTGTGCATCTTTCGGAACATGATACTGAATCTGCCGGTTCAGGTTCTTCTGAGCCTGTTTTTCCGTCTCTTCACAAGAATCAGGACGAACAGAAGGAAAGCGAACCGAAGTTTCCTTCCCTGCATGCAGATCACAGCAATGAGAAATCGGAACACGAGAATCTTGAACATACCACAACGATCATGGCCATACATGATGAACCTGTAAAACAGGATACGCATTCCGCCAGTGATCAGAAGAACAAACCCGAACAATCTGCCGAACCTCACAAAAAGCCGGCAAAGAAGACAGAACCTCAGCCGGAGACGAAAAAAGAAGTTCACATGCCGCGCCGGGAAGAAAACAATACGACCAGAGTCTATGCACCGCTGCGTGAAACGCCGGAGGAGACACTGGCCAATGAGAAGGATCGGAAAAAGAAGCAGAAGAAACAGAAACGCTTCCAGATCATCACTTCCGTACTGGTGGTACTCGTTGCCATTGAGATGATCATCTGTGCTGCCGGCATAGTCATCGTCGGTCAGATGGTCAGTTCTGCCCCTACGCTTGATGTGTCCGACTTTGTCAGTGAAGAGTCTTCGAGAATTTATGATGACTCCGGCAATGTCATAACAGAAATCGGTACTTACTACCGTGAGAATATCACATACGATCAGTGCCCGGAATCACTTGTCGACGCATTCCTGTCCGTTGAGGATTCCCGCTTCTTCACCCACTTCGGATTTGATATCCCGCGTTTCACCAAGGCAATCATTGAGAACCTGAAATCAGGAGACTTCTCCCAGGGCGGATCCACCTTCACCATGCAGCTGGTCAAGAACACCTACTTCACGGTGGATGACGGTGATTCCTCTGTCGAGCGTACCAAGTCCATTGAATATAAAGTACAGCAGATCTATCTGTCCATTGAACTGGAACAGGTGCTGGACAAGAAGGAAATCTTCCAGCTGTACATGAATAAACTGAACTTCGGCGGCAGAATCCGCGGTGTTCAGAAAGCATCCAAGTATTACTTCGGCAAGGACTGCTCGGAACTGACGCTGACCGAATCAGCGCTGCTGGCCGGCATTGTCAACCTGCCGAACGGCTATAACCCGTATTACCATCTGGATGCCGCAACAAGCCGACGGGATACGGTGCTGGATATGATGGAATATCATGGCTATATCACAAGTGATGAATGTTCGCTGGCCAAGACCGTCAAAGTAGAAGATGAACTGGTCGGTGAGAATTACGGTGATTCAACAGAAACCAGTACAGATAACAAGTACCAGTCCTATATTGATGCCGTGCTGGATGAAGCGGAATCGCTGACCGGGCAGGACCCGACAATCAAGGGCATGCAGATATACACCTACATGAATACGACGGTGCAGGATCAGGTGGAATCGATTCAGGATGGCACATCCTCGGTGAACTTCCCCAATGATCTGATGCAAACCGCCATGATCTCAATGGATAATACGAACGGTGCGATCGTCGCAATCGGCGGCGGGCGGAATTACAACACCGGCGCACGATTGCTGAACCGTGCAACCTCGCAGTATAAACAGCCTGGCTCCTCAGTCAAACCGGTATTGTCGTACGCGCTTGGCTTTGAGTACCTGGGCTACTCGATGGATGAAATCCTCGTAGATAAACCAATCACCTATCCAAATGAGTCGATGGTGCTGGTGAACGCCACGGGCACTTATGCCGGCGATGTCACAATCAAAGATGCGGTCGCTTACTCCTTGAATATTCCAGCGATCACTACCCTTGAAAAAGTGGAAGACAAAGTCGGCAAGGAAGTCATCGTCAATTACATGCAATCCATTGGATTCTCCAAAGTCACCTCAGATAACTTCCATCTGTCGTTCGCAATCGGCGGCACATGGTTTGAAACAACGGTTGAAGAGCTGGCCGGCGCCCATGCCATGATCATCAACGGCGGTGTCTACAATGAACCGCACACGATCCAGAAAGTCGTCATGACAGACGGCACGGAATACTACCCGCAGAATCAGAACAAGCAGGTACTCAGTTCCGGCAGTGCCTACCTCTCAACAGAACTGATGTACAACAACGTCTATGGCGATGTACTCAACTACATGCAGCTGCTGAAGAGAGACTACCCTGTCTATGCAAAGACCGGTACTTCTGACTGGGGCTCTGACGGACTCCAGTATGGAATCCCGCAGGGTGCCATGAAAGATAAGTGGATGGTTGCCAGTACGAGTAAATATACCAATGCAGTCTGGGTTGGCTACGATTACGCAATTGCCGGCAAGAATACTTACATGACGCATACCGATGCGGTCAACAACTACACCGGGCAGATCTGTAAACTGCTGCTGGATTCGGAAGAATCTGTCACGGATCTCTCAGAACTGCAGGGTGTCACAAAACCGAGTGATGTCGAAGAAGTTACCTATGTCAACGGCACCTACCCGCATGTCAAACAGGAAGACGGAATGGATTCCAGTGTCCTGATCACTTCAGAAGTATCCAAGACCGGACTTGAATCACAGCCGCTGGTCTCTTCTGAAGAGTACAAAGAATATCTGTCAAGTGACGCAAACAGTTCGTCCTTCGGTATATCGGCGGAATATGACAGTACGGGGGCACTCAGTGTCACCTGGTCTGATGGCAGCAGTAACTGTGTCAACGGCCAGAAGAACATTTCACTGAATGACCAGTGGGGCAATAACGTCGAAGCCTGGGGTGCATGTCTGGTTGACCTGTCATGGCTGACCGGAGACTCCACCTCCTACTGGGGCAAGGTATATGTCGATGATACCTATATCGGAGATATCTCAAGTTCGACCGGATACTATTATGGTTATCCAGGTTCGCTGTACGGAACGGTCAAAGTCTGCGGCGGCACTGATTCAGGTGATTTGAACGCCTGTGTCGTAGCCGGATATTCTGACTACGTGACTGACCAGAGCGGCAGCAGCGACAGTACCTCTACCGGTCATTATGACGAGAGCGGCAACTGGGTTGATGACGGCTGGTGGGACGAGAGCGGCACCTTCCATCACAACTGAGTGACAGGAAAGCAGTAAAAAGGATTCGGATCAATGATCCGAACCCTTTTATTTGGTGATTCAGTGAAACTCAGACTTCAGATCGCGGTTCATCAGATCGCGGATCGCTTCATCCGGGCTCTTGCCTTCATACAGCAGTGCATATACCTCACTGGTGATCGGCATGGAGATATGACGCTTCTGTGCTTCTTCGTATACCACCTTGCACGCCTGGATTCCTTCTACCGTCTTCTTGTTGGTGGCGAGGAATTCCTTCGCACTGCCGGCCTGGCCGATTGCATATCCGGCCATGAAGTTGCGGCTGTGATGCGAGGTGCAGGTAACAATCAGATCACCGACACCATCCAGTCCAAGATAGGTCTCACGCTGGCCGCCCATGGCAACGCCAAAGCGTGACATCTCGGCAAGTCCCCTGGTCATCAGTGCAGCCCTGGCATTATCGCCCTGGCCGATTCCGGTCAGTACGCCGCTGGCAATGGCCATGATGTTCTTGACGGCAACACCGACTTCAGCACCTGCCACATCTGTATTGCGGTAGACCCGGAAGTAATCATTGGAGAACAGTTTCTGGATCTGTTCCGCGTGTTCTTCATCTTCACTGACGGCATTGAGTACCGTAAGCATCCTGACAATGACTTCTTCTGCATGGGATGGACCGATCAATGATACGACTGCTGTCAGTTTGTCTTTCGGCATGACTTCCTTGATCACTGTGCTCAGACGCTGATGGGTTACCGGATGGAAGCCCTTGGCAACGTTGATGATGATCACCGGGTGGTCAATCACTTCCATTGCCTTCTTCAGCGTATCTTCCATGGCAATGCTCGGCACTGCCAGCAGGAGGATATTGCGGTCTTCAATCTCCCTGATATCGGTTGTTGCCCGAAGCTTTTCAGAGATCGGTGTATCATCGAAAAACTGCGAGTTACGGTGGTTCTCATTGATGTCCTTGACCTGATCTTCGCTGATGCCATACAGGAATACATCCTGACGGTTGTCAGCCAGCACCTGGGCCAATGCGGTGCCCCAGCTGCCAGTTCCAAGTACTGCTGTCTTCACTATTCAGATACCTTCTTTCTTGCAATGATACGGATCGGCGTTCCTTCAAAATCAAATGACTGACGCAGCTGATTCTCCAGGAAGCGCTGATACGTAAAGTGCATGAGTTTTGGTTCGTTGCAGGAGAACACGAAGGTCGGCGGCTGAATGCTGACCTGGGTGGTGTAGTAGATCCTGAAACGTTTGCCGTTTCTTGCCGGTGCCGGAGTTGTCACCTGGGTATCGGAGATCACCTCATTGAGGACATTCGTCGGAATTCTCCGGCGGGAGTTTTCATAGATCCGGTCGACTTCAGGAATCAGCGTATTGATCCGCTGACGTGTCTTTGCTGAAACAAAGAGGATCGGTGCGTAGGCAAGATAAACAAATTCTTTTCTGACTTTGTCAGTGAACTCATTCATCGTATGCTCATCTTTTTCAATGGCATCCCACTTGTTCACGACAATGATGACCGGTTTGCCTGCTTCGGATGCGTATCCGGCAACGTGCTTGTCCTGTTCACGGATGCCAAGCTCGCCATCCAGCACAAACAGTGCCACATCGCATTCATCAATTGCCTTCATGGCACGCATGACGGAGTACTTCTCAACGGATTCATAGACTCTGCCGCGCTTGCGGATACCGGCAGTATCTACAATGACATAAGGGCGGCCGTCAAAGCGGAATCTGGTATCAACCGCATCTCTTGTGGTGCCCTGCTCATTGGAAACAATCGCCCTGTCTTCATTCAGCACTGCATTGACAATGGAAGACTTGCCGACATTCGGTTCACCGATGACAGAAATCCGGATACCCGGATCATCCTGCTTGCCGGTATCTTCCGGAAGTTCGGCAATACATGCGTCAAGCAGATCGCCGATGCCGATGCCGTGAACACCGCTGCAGGGAATCGGGTCCCCTACTCCCAGTGCATAGAATTCATAGATGCCGGCCATTCTGGATTCATCATCCACAAAGTTGACACCAAGTACAACCGGCTTCTTCTGACGCTGCAGGATACCGGCAATGTATTTATCATCATCTGTCATTCCGGTCTTTCCATTGACCAGAAACAGGATGACATTGGCTTCTTCCATGGCAATCTGCACCTGGGCACGGATCTCTTCCTGGTATGGCTGATTCTCCAGCTGGATACCGCCGGTATCAATCATGCGGAACTTGTTGCCAAGCCATTCTCCGGACGCATAGATCCGGTCTCTTGTAACACCGGGATAGTCTTCCACAATGGAAACTCTCGTACCAGCCATTCTGTTAAAAATCGTTGACTTGCCTACGTTCGGCCGGCCAACGATTGCAATCATTCCTGTCTTACTCATTCAGGATACCTCCTGTTCTGTTTTCTGAAGCACTGTGCGATACAGGGTATCAACCACCTGATCAATCGTCATATCAGAGGTATCAATCTCCACGGCATCATCTGCTTTTCTGAGCGGTGAATTGGCGCGGTGTGTATCCTGGTCATCGCGTTTCTGGATCTCCTGCTCAATCGTCTCAAGATCAGATGTGCAGATTCCTTTTTCCTGGTTCTGGGCAAATCTACGGAGTGCTCTTGCATGGGCAGTTGCGGTCATGAAGATCTTCACTTCCGCATCTTTCAATACGACAGTGCCGATATCACGGCCGTCCATGATAAAGCCCTTCGCAGTTGCCATCTGTTGCTGGCGTCTGACCAGATCAATGCGTACCTGTTTCAGCTTTGACACATCGCTGGCAGCCATGGATACGTTATCCTTGCGGATCGCTTCCGATACATCGGTTCCATCAAGATATACTTTCCCATCCGGTGTCAGTCTGATATCCGTCTGTTCCAGCATCGCTGTCAGTGCAGATTCATCATCCAGTGCAATCCCGTTCTGCAGTGCCTTCAGGGCAACACAGCGGTACATGGCACCGGTATCAAGATGTACATAGCCAAGTTTCTTTGCCAGAAGATCTGAGATCGTGCTCTTTCCGGCAGCGCTTGGTCCGTCGATCGCCACATTAATTCTCTGCATCAGAGAATCCCCTTGGAAGACAGAATCCAGTAGATGACAACCAGCAGTACAACGACCATGGCAATGATCAGGATGATCAGTACGAAGTTCAGCACTTTGTTGGTGTGCTTCATCTTGTCACTGACATCGCTGAGATTCTCTTCGTAGTCATCCAGCTGTGCACGCATCTGGGTTGTCTCATTCAGCAGCTGCTGACGGGTAGCCCGTTCTGCTTCAAGATGCGCAGTGGTATCGTTGGCCGTCGGATACTGATCGCTGTAGGTATCCTGGGGATCAGGCGTACGGCTGCTGGCCGGACGGGCGGGATCCTGCTGGCGGATCAGGTTCTGTACTTCATTGGCAATATCTTCCCTGGTCATGGACTGGGATCTGGTCTGTTCCGGATTGGCTGTGCGCTCTGGATCTACAAAGTCATTGGAAGGATTGATGTCAGCACCTCTGACAAATGGAATGTCAATCGTGCTGTCAGCGGAGCCAGCCGGTTTGGAGCCAAGCGGATGAACAGCCGGTTCAGGATGTTTCTGTGCTTCACTCAGTCTCGGTGCCTGAGGCTGCGGCTTTGATTCTTCCTCTTCATCCACTTCGTTTGGATACGGCTTCTTCGGAGCCGGGCGCTCTCCCCGTAGACTCTTTAGGATATTGAGATCTGTATTTCCAGTCAGCGCATTGCCCTGATCAATGTTGTACTGTTTGACTTCATTAATATAGTCATTCAGATACGAATCATCGAAGGTATTGGTGTAGTTCTCGTTTTCCTTCTGGGACAGTGAAGAAGATTCATCTGCCTTTGGCTGGGCAGCCTCTTCCTCTTCCGGATGGTCCAAATACTGCCGGCGGCGGGCATGAATCGGATCATGGTCCTCTGCCTGGTAGTCTTCCGGTTCTTCAAAGTTATCGCTGTTGATATGATTCAGACGCTTTTCATATCCGGATAGATCACGGCTCTTGATATCACTTTCCGAGTCATTCTGAAGGTGATTTCTAAGTTCTTCATATTTCTGTGTACGGGAATATTTTGTCATACAGTTCTCCACTCAACTTGAAATATTATAGCATAACCAAAACGGAATAAAACCTGCTGTAACAGCAGGTTTCCTGACGCAAATCAACGATGCAGAATCGGTGAGATATGTTTGTAGATCAACATCGTCAACAGACTCACGACTGCCCCTTTGATCAGGTTGAACGGGGTCGTTGCCAGCAGTACAAATCCCAGCTTGTCCTTGATTGCCGGAATAATTGCTGTACCCATTCCGATCAGCACATCCATGTCCATGTGATAGAAGAAGGAATAGGCAGGCAGAAGCACAAAGTAGTTCAGCACCACACCGGCTGCCGTCATACACAGTGCGCCGATGATGAGACCCTGGATCGCATGTTTCTTGGTCTTGGACTTGCGGTAGATCAGAGATGCCGGCACACAGAATGCACAGCCAATCAGAAAGTTCGCAACTTCTCCGACATATGCAGTCGAAGATCCCTGGAACAGGCAGTTGAGGACAATCTTCAATGCCTCAATGGCAACTGCCGGTATCGGCCCCATGGCGAAGCCCCCTACCAGCACTGCCACTTCACTGAAATCCAGTTTGTAGAATGAAGGGAAAATCGGCAATGAGAAATCAAACATCATCAATACAAATGCGACTGCTCCGAGAATTGCTGTTTTGGCGATTACCTTGGTAGTAAAAATCTTTGGTTTGGTAGCTGCTCCTGTCGTTTGTGTCATGTTGGTTTTCCTCCCTTGCCTCAACAAATAAAAAAGAGGCGTCGTGATAAAAACCTCCGGGTTTGAAACATCGATCAAAGATAAGCACTCTTTCATCCAGACTTTACTGTCGCCACCGGAATTTCACCGGTTCGTTCTGCATTCTGCAGTTCGCGGGGTTTACCGCCGGTCAGGAATTACACCCTGCCCTGAGTTTTATCATTGGTAATATATCACGCCTGATTGAAAAAGGAAACAGTTATGCACTGTTTCCCTAGAGATTCATGATATAGGACAGAATCTTGATCAGATCATGGCAGAACAGCCACATCCATCCCCATACGACCAGTGATGCCGCAAAGCAGACGATGGAATTGACCAGTGCCAGCTGGCGCTTCTTGATACCGGCAGCCAGTTCATATCCTTCAATTCTCAAGACTGCTGAGAAGGCAACTGCAGCAACCAGGCATGAGATGCCGACCACCATGTTGAATGCCAGCAGGATCCCGCCGATACAGTAGAAAATACCGATCGCACAACTGTTCTCCGCCTGCACTGCAAAGACCTTGATCTGCGGTACATCGTTGTACCAACGTTTGGAGATCCAGGTAAACAGCCAGGAAATGCCAAACTCCAGAAGCACTGCCAGCACCAGGATACGCAGCCAGAGCCATACTGCATCGGTGAAGGTCATACGTACCATGCTGAACTGATTTGCATTCAGTACTTTGGCAATCACATAGACGTGAATTGCCAGGATACATGCCCATTTGATCAGCACCAGCAGGAATGGATGGAACCATTCATACTCGGTCGCATTGGCAGTATCTTCCATACACCAGTCCGGTGCAGAGAACATCAGTTTCATATTGTGACTGACCGCATGTCTTGCAGCATGAATCTCTGACTCCGCTTTGACTTCAGCCGGCGCCGGTATCGGTTCTTTGTTTGGTTCTTCTTTTGGTTCTTCTTTTGGTTCTTCTTTTGGTTCTTCTTTTGGTTCTTCTTTTGGCTCTTCCTTTGGTTCTTCCTTTGGTTCCGGTTTTACTTCTGTCTCAGTCTGTTCTGTTTTGACTGCTGCTTCAGAATCCGCTTTCTGTTCAGCGTGTTCTTCTTTGACTTCTGCCGCCTCAGCTGCCACTGCAACTTCCGCTTCTTCTTTGATGCAGTGATCCGCTTCTTTCTGATCCTGTACTGGTTCTTCCGTTTGTTTTGGCGTTTCCTGTTTCGTCAGTTTGGCTGCCTGCGGAACGCTGTCATTCTTCTCTTCCACATGAGTGATTTCATTCACCCGCTCAGACATGCGTGATAAAAAACTGCTGACTTTACTGAAATCATTTTTCTGTTCAGTGACTGCTGCGTCTGCAGCGATATCTTTCTGCTGCTCTGAAACAGACTGATTTTTGACAGCAGCCGGCTTCGCTTTCAATTCAACAGTTGGTGTTTCAGGTTTGGATTCACTGCTGATAGAAACTGTTTCTGTTTTGATCTGATCTGATTCAGTTTCAGGATTCTTCTGATTCTGTATGGACACATTGACTTCAGATCCATTGGAAGTCATGTCTTTTTTCTGAGTATGCCTGACTGCTTTGTTCTGCTGTTTCTTCTTTGTGCCGGATGACTTTTTCCTGGTTGTTTTCTTCTTCTGCTGTGACATTTCTATTCCCCTTTAAATCGCATTACAAGTATAGGCCAAATCCGATTAAATAAAATGTGCTATTTCAGCACATTTTATATTATTATGCACGACCGGAATATTTTCCGTCTGCGGTTGAGATGGTAACCATTTCACCGTTCTGAATGAACAGCGGAACTCTGATTTCAAGACCGGTTTCAACCTTGGCATTCTTGGATGCGGAAGTTGCAGTGTCGCCCTTGACTGCCGGTTCGCATTCAACAATCTTGAGGTTGACCTTATCCGGAAGGATAATACCGAGGATCTCGTTTTCATACATGGAAACAGTGACGGTATCATTCTCTTTCATGAACTGACGTTCCCAGGTCAGATGATCCTTCAGGATCTCGATCTGATCATAGGTATCGTTGTCCATGAAGACGAGGCTTTCGCCTTCATCATACAGGTACTGCATTTCTTTCTTGTCGATGTGCGCCTGCTCTACCTTGTCGCCGCCGGTGAATGAAATCTCGTTGATGACACCAGTACGAAGGTTCTTGACCTTAACCTTGACGATCATCTGACGCATTGCAGTCTTGTTGTGGTCGATATCCAGAACGATGAAGATATTTCCATCATGTTCAAAGGTTGTTCCTGGTTTTAAATCGTTTACAATAATCATTTTCTCACGCTCCTACGGATATATATTCTATAGGAAGAAGTTTGTTTGTCAATCGCAAAGTGGCGTAATCATGCAGAAATACGGTAACATTTAAATTTCATCGAAACTTCCTTTTTCACTACTTTTCTCACCGAAAGTCCCTTAATTCGACAGTGATCTATGATTACCTGTGAAGTGGTGCTGCTTGTAGTGAGAGGAGGC
>JAKVJO010000011.1 GCA_022486935.1 Solobacterium sp.
CACACCTCATATGTATCACTGTTTCAACTGTTTTTCCAGGGCCGGCAGTTCTCAGAATCCTCTATTTTAGAGGGAGTTTCGATGGAAAGGGACTTTCATTGAAATTTGAGCCATCTTCTGATTCAGGCGGACCGCCAGTCTAGCAAGCAGGTAATTGCCGCCAAGAATTGCAACACACCATAAGATACTCAGATACCACGGCTGCTCATAGACATGCAGAAACGGATAAGGCCCTACGGTAAGACGGGCAATATTCATATAGACAATGATGACTGCATAGATCAGGGTTGGAAGCACTGCATAGACTGCATCCTTCTTTTTGAGCACCGGCTGCTGTTCCAGAAATACCAGTGAAATAAAAGACAGGATCGGGCAGAGAAAATGGGTATAGACAAATGCCCCGCTGAACAGAAACTGCACATAGCCAAACATCGGAGCCAGTACCAGTACCACAACCAGAAAGGTCAGAGAGACCAAGCAGGTACCGACATACCGCAGGACTTTCACAGTATGGGGTACTTCCGTACCGTTTCTGTATGCCTTGAACCCGAAGATCAGAAAGACCACGCACATACACAGATTAACAAGATTGGAGTCTTCTGTGTAATACAGAAACAGTGAACTTCCTTCATTCAGCACTGCCTTGCCAACACCGATGCATTCCAGTACCACAATCACAGCATTCAGGATCAGGGCAGCTTTCAAACGTTTATTTTTCTCATTCATATGCAGTATTTTAACGCAGGATTGCAGGATTTCCAGAACAGAAAGATCGCATGATAATGCAGTTTCCAGACTGTTTCATCATTCCGATCTGCAAGCCTTGGATTCATGCATGAATCCGCCTGTTTTTGTTTCTGCAGATTGATGTGAAGTTTCCGCAGAGTTTCGTTTTGAGTGTCATGTTGATCACTGCAGTTTCGCGGTATACTTATTCAATCAGACAGGAGAATTTAAAATGAACGAACAGATGGAACTGATCTCCATGGCACTGCCGGAAGATGTGAAAAAAGCCAAGTGCTGCGGTGACTTTGAACGGGCAGAACGGATCATCAATATCCGGCTGAATGATAAACGGACCGCCGCATGCATGAAGAAACGGCTGAAGCTGGAACTGGAAGTACTGAAACGGCTTCCTGCTTATTACCCTTATACAGAGGCAGAAGCACTGCTCATGGTACAGAAAGAGATCCCGGATGTGACTGCTGAAGAACTGCGCAGCTGGATTGACAGTGACAGAGCAGACTGGATTTACATTCACGGACAGATCCACCTGCAGGACCGCTTCTTCGATTCCATGAAGAAGGTCTATCCTGAAATTGCAGAACGGGCCAATGAACCGATCGGCCCAAGAACCCTGCTCGATGACAATGTGAAGTACATGCAGGAACATGGATCATCCACCTGGCATGTGCATATGAAAGCATCGCTGCAGCTGAAATACTCTGCTTTTGAATCCGGCAAGAAACTGCTGGTTCATCTGCCGGTACCGGCTGAATGCGCCAACATGAAGAATATCCATATCCTGAGCACTTCACCGGAGTGCACCCACATTGCAGCAGAAGATTCCCTCTGCAGAACCGTATCGTTTGAAGAAGAGACAGCTTCTGTTCATCCATATACCGTTGAATATGAATACGATTCCTGTGTGAGCTATGTCAATCCGGATCCTTCTCAGGCAGAACCGCTGGACCAGCCGTTTGATACCGAAGAACATGCACCGGCAATTGTCTTTACCCCATTCATCAAAACACTGCTCAAAGAGCTTCAGGGCTCTGAAACCAATCCCCTGATCATTGCCCGCAGGATTTATGACTACTGCACCACCCAGGTCACCTATGCCTTCATGCGGGAATATATGACGATTGAAGGAATTCCTGATTACTGCGGCACTTCCCTGAAAGGCGACTGCGGCGTTCAGGCCCTGCTATTTATCACCCTGTGCAGATGTGCAGGGATCCCTGCCCACTGGCAGAGCGGTCTCTATGTGACACCGGAATCTGCCGGCTGTCATGACTGGGCGATGTTCTTTGTCTTGCCATGGGGCTGGATGTTCGCTGATCCATCCTTTGGCGGCAGTGCATACCGCATGGGCAGTACAGAACGCTGGAACTACTACTTCGGCAATCTGGATCCATTCCGGATGGCCGCCAACAATGAAGTACAGTTGGAACTGGATCCGCCCAAGAAGCAGTACCGCAACGATCCGTATGATAATCAGCGCGGTGAAGCAGAGTACGAAGACCGTGCACTGCTGACTGAAGACTTTGAAACAGAGCAGACCGTTCTGGAAATGAAACAGATCGGCTGACCCACGATAAAAGCAGAACTCACATCAGAATTCTGCTTTTTCTGTACTCAGAACTTTTTGTATTTCTTGCGCTTCGGGCTGCCGTACTGTACCTGCTGGGCTTTTGGATTCTGCATGTTTTCAGCCATCCTGGTCAGATGTTCTTCATCAAGATTGCCTTTCTTCTGCATATTGCCGATCATGCCCATCATTTTTTTCATCTTGTCATACTGGTTGACCAGCTTGTTGACATCATCGACAGAGGTACCGGAGCCATTGGCAATTCTGCGCTTCATGGAGCTTCTCAGAATGGAAGGATCACGGCGTTCCTTTTTGGTCATGGACTGAATGATGGCACGGCTCTGCTTCATGGAATCTGTCGCCTTCGCCTCATCAATCACATCTGCATACTGGGAATAGCCCGGCAGCATCTTCAGAATGCCGCTCAGCGGTCCCATCTTGGAGATCTGTTCAAACTGTGTCAGCATGTCGTCCATGGTGAACTCACCGTTCATCATCCGCTTGGCAGATTTCTCTGCCTCTTCCATGTCCATCTTTTCCTGGGCTTTTTCAACCAGGGAGACGACATCGCCCATGCCGAGAATCCGGTCTGCCATACGGTCCGGATAGAAGACATCCATGTCCTCGATCTTTTCACCTTCGCCGACAAACTTGATCGGTACGTTGGTGATCTTCTTGACCGAGAGCACACCGCCGCCGCGGGAGTCGCCGTCAAACTTGGTGACAACCAGTCCGGTCAACGGTAAACGGTCGCTGAATGCCTTGGCAACATTGACAATATCCTGGCCGGTCATCGCATCAACGGTCAGCAGGATTTCATCCGGCTTGACTGCTTCATTGATGTTGACCAGTTCCATCATCAGTTCTTCATCGATGTGGAGTCGGCCGGCAGTATCGATAAACACGGTGTCATAGCCATGTTCTTTGGCATAGGCCATGCCGTTCTTGACGGTTTCAAGTGCTGAAACTTCGGTTCCTTCACTGTATACTTCGCAGTCGATTTCCTGGCCGAGTGTCTTCAGCTGATCAATGGCTGCCGGACGGATGACGTCGGCGGCGATCAGCATTGGTTTGCGGTTGAATTTATTCTTGCAGATACGGGCAATCTTGGCGACAGATGTCGTTTTGCCGGTACCCTGAAGACCGACCATCATGATCGATGTGATGCCGTTATCCCTGAAGTTCAATCCTGCCTGGTCATTGCCCAGCAGTTCTGTAATTTCATCATGGACAATCTTGACCAGCATTTCGCCAGGCTGCACGGAATTGATGACTTCCTCACCCTTGGCCTTTTCCCTGACATCATTCAGGAAGTCTTTGACTACCCGGTAGTTTACATCCGCTTCGAGAAGTGCGAGACGTACTTCCTTCAGCATATCCTCCATATTCTGGTCGGACAGTTTACCCTTACCTGCAACATTGCGCAGTGCTTTATTTAAACGATCGCTCAATGAATCAAATGCCATGAGAGAAACTCCTTTCAGACTGTCCCAATCATTTTATCATGAGTGGCCTTGAGATGCGTATAATTAGGGTATGCCAAATCAACTGCCGAAAAAATGGATGAAAGCCATGGGATATGTGATTATTCCGCTGGGATTCATCCTGCTGTGTATCTGTTCCGGATCCTATTATGATAATTTCACGGGCCTCAGAAACAATGAACTGTTCAGTGACTGGTTCTATGGGCTGGCCATTGTAACACTGCTGTACCTGATCTTCTGTCTGGTACTGTCAGGAAAGGGAATCCTGAAGAACTGGGAACTGATCCTGCTGGCCGCTCTGATCGCCGGCGGCCTGTTGGTACCCTACCATGACGCAGGATCGCTGGTTTCCAACCTGCATATCATCCTGGTCTATGCCGGCTTTGCCTGGATGAACTGGCTGTTTTTCAAACTCGGCTGGCAGGATGTCAAATCAAGGAATATCTATTTTGGTGCACTGCTGCTCTGTGTGCTGCTTGTCATCACTGCCAACTCCATTACCGGCTTATCTGAAACCATCTATGTCAGCATCGTATCCATCCTGCTGACTTACCGCACGCTGCAGGTCAAATTGAACTGACTCGATTCAGTCCTGTTCAAACAGCACGTTTGCCATGGCACTCTGACATGCATTATTGAGCTCAGCCCTCAGGTGCCTGCGCTCCAGTACATACAGATCAACTGCCTCCCACATGGAGAAAGATCCGATAATACTCAGTGTCTCATTGACCAGGGCGTGATCCAGTGCCCTGGTGAAACTCAATGTCAGAAATGTGACACCGAGAAAGCATAATCCCAAAATCATGATGAAATTGATCCGGAGATCCTGCTGTTTGTCTTTGAATACCAGCATGTAGTGCTCCTGTACACAGCTTTTGATCTGTGCCTGTTCTTCCGCAGAATATGCTGTTCCATGGAAACAGAGATTCAGCTGTTCAATGACCGGCAGATAGTAGATCTTCTGATCCAGGTAGGCATAAATGGATGGATCCAGATCCAACTGCTTCCCGCAGGACAGCGGATCATAAGGATGTTCAGGGCACTGCACTTCAATGTTCAGCCGCCCTTCTTTATCCCTGGTATATTCTGAATCGACATATTCCCTGACACTGGGAATCTGTTTTGAATAGTGTGATACCTGCTGTCTGAGCGTTCTGTTCATATTGTTGTCCTCTTTGGTATCATCATACTCAGCAGAATCAATAAATCATCAGACAGATTCTCAGTGATGTACAGATTGAAAACGACCATCCCGCAGGATGATCGTTTGAGGTCAATCAGTTGGAACTCAGTATTTCGACAGGAATTCAACCGTCTCTGGTGAACTGTGGTCAATGAAGAGACTGGCCCCCTGATCCAGGACAGCCTGGACAGCACTCTTTATAACTGCATTCCCATCTGATATGCCTGCTGCAGATCATCCGTATGTTCAATCTCACCGGCTGTCCGCATGTTACAGCCGATCAGGATCCCGCCGCTTCTGCAGTTCTGCTCAAAGCAGCCGACGTACTGCTCATAAGAATCTTTCATCGTCTTTGCGTATGACTCCTGATCTGCAGCACAGGTACTGATCAGATAAAATGTCTTATTGCTCAATACCGGTTCGATCGCAAACGTGCGGTCCAGTGTCCGTTTGATCAGCGAGGTCCAGGTGTAGAAATATACGGGGGAAGCCAGCACAATCACATCCGCTTCCATCATTGCCTGAAAAACGGATGTCATATCATCCTTCTGTACACAGGTGCCTGGATGGCTCCTGCACGCAGCACAGCCCAGACAGTCATGAATCTGAAGCTGGTTCAGGAACAATTCTGTTACAGTATGGCCAGCCGCTTCTGCCCCACGCCCAAATGACTCGGCAAGCAGTGCAGTATTGCCCTTTGTACGCATACTGCCCTCGAGAATCAATACCTGTTTTGCCATCACTTTCTGCTCCTTTTTCCGGCCCGATCTTCGGGATCCTTCCACTGCTTCCTGCGTCCAGCTTCCCATACCAGTCGGCCGGTCTTGACCGCTTCCTGATAACGGGAGATTTTATAATCCAGACGCTGAAGTGTCTCATCAATGTTCTTACGCTGCTGGATCAGTGCTTCTTTCTGTTCACTCAACAGCTGCAGCCTTGCCGGGATCGTACTGTCACCCTGCTGGAACATCCGTACATAGTCAATCATCGCTTCAATCGGAAGACCTGCACTGCGCATGCACAGTGCCAGCTCTACCCAGGCAAGATCGCTTTCCTGGTAGTCGCGGATTCCGCCGGCAGTTCTGGTGACGGTCGGGATCATGCCGACCCGTTCATAATAGCGCAGCGTATCCTGGGTGATGCCGTACTTCTCACTGACTTCCTTGATTGTCATCATTTATTCTCCTGCTGGATGTTTTGAATCCAGTGTTTCAGAGAAGCTGCACTGCTGTCTGCTTCATGACCATAAATCGGCAGGCCCTCTTCAATCCGGGCTGAAGGAGCCAGTTTCTTCAGATCCTGCCGGCTGGATCCCATCCCGCTTCCTTCGTTGGTGCAGAACGGGCAGATCACCTGATCCGTGAAGTCATGATGGTCCAGCCAGGTCCATACCGGCATCGGCATTGTGCCCCACCAGTTTGGATAGCCGAGGAAGATCACATCATATCCGGACGGATCCGGATCCATGGCCAGTTCAGGCCGGCTGTCATTCAGCTGTTCCAGTTTCGCTGCGTCTGTGCAGGCACTGTACTGAAACGGGTATTCTCTGACTGCTTTGATCTCAGCAATGGTTCCGCCTGTTTCCTTCTGCAGCAGCTTTGCAACTCTTTGGGTATTTCCGGTTTTCAGTACTTCAATCCCGGATGCACCATAGTTTTCTCCGGCATGGGAGAAATAAACAATCAGGGTATTCTCAGAAGTCAGTTCCATATCGCATACTCCATTCTTCCAGCATGATTGATCTTCCTGGACATGCATACAATAAACCCTGGAGTAGACTCCAGGTCAAGCAGATAGCGATACCTGTTTTGCATAGCTGCCATGCACAAAATGAATAAAAGCGGTATCCATCAGTCAACAAGCACTGATCAACACCGCTTCCTGAAACAGAGAATCAACTACTTCGCAGCTGCCCGGGCTGCCCTGATCGCTTCCTGACGTCTGGACAGGAAGGATACCTTTTCTGCAATGACCTCACAATTGTAGTAGGTTCTGTCTTCCTTGGTATTTGCAGAACTCTGCATCCTGCCCCTGATGCCGATGATGTCTCCCGGTACACAGACACTCGCCGTTTCCTCGGCTATGCCCTTCCAGAGTGTAACCTTGAACAGATCTGAATCAGTTGATCCATCCTCGTTACGGAACGGCCGGTCTGTTTCAACCAGCATGTGGGCGACCACGGTTCCTTTCGCTGTTGTCTGAATCACCGGTACTTCTTTTACCTTCCCAACCAGTACACATGAATTAATCATTTCCATTTCCCTCTTTTCTTGCAGGCATTCACATCTTCTCAGAAATACCAAAATCGTGCAAAAGGGCAGAATAGCTTTTGGGAGCCTGAAAAAGCAGTCTTGCCCTAAGGGCAGAACTGCTTATTGTCCTGAAATCGACCAGTTTGGGGTTATTTTTCGATCGTGATTGTACGCTGGCTCAGATCAAGCTGAGAAACGGCGTTTTTCAGGGTCTCACAGCTGAGTGAACTGATGATCTGATACTCTTCACTCAGTGAGATCCCCTTCATGCGGCAGTCAAAGAAGGTACGGGCAATATCGGAAGGATGATTGAACAGGTGAAGCATGGTGCCAATCCCGCGGTTGCGCAGCTGGGCAACGGTGCTCTCTTTGATCTTTGCACTCTGCCATTTTGGAAGCTGGTTTTCAATAAAGCTGCGGAAGCCCTCAGCGTCTTTGGTCCGGTCATAGAACAGGATCATTGCCATGTCTTTGGAGAAGTCTGATTCATAGCTGAAGTAGGAAGAGATCAGTCCCTGATCCAGCCACTTCTGATAATCCGGATTGACGGAAGAGAACCATGCGTCCATGGAAGTCTTGACTGCCCAGTCACGCTGTTCACGCTGCTTGTCTGATTCCTGGATGACCGGCAGCTTGATGCCGATGCATACTCTTGGTTCACTGAGATTCAGATTCACTTCAGACTGCGTACGGATCACCTGCAGCGGTTCTGAAGCAGTATAGCGTTCCAGCTTCACGGCTAGCGCAAATGTCTTGGCGGCCTGGTTCTTCCGGACCAGATCAATGATCATGGCCGGGTCGGAAGGCGTCACAGCCACCAGCATCATCCGCCCCGGATGGTAGTTCAGCTGATAGCACTGCTCCAGCTGTGCCTTGGTGATTGCCTTGATGGATGCTTCATCGCCGCAGATATCATAGCGGATCGGATGATTCTGATACATGGAATTGAAGGTCTCAAGATCAAGTCTTGAAACCGGATCCTGACGGTAGCCGTTCAATTCCTGAATGATGATCGGCTTTTCCTTTTCCACGGAAGCTTCACTCACACTGAAGTCCTGCACAAAATCCAACAGCAGATTCAGCGGTGCGGAAATATCCCCGGCCGCTGTCTCAAAGTAACAGGCAGTCTTTTCAAAGCTGGTATAGGCATTGACATTGGCACCAAGTCTGGAGAATTCCTCCATGACATCGCGCTCATCTGACTCAAATAACTTGTGCTCCAGAAAATGAGCGATCCCGGCCGGAAACTGGTAATGCACGCCGGCCGGATCAGTCTGTTCCCTGTCCAGACTTCCGTAAGGTGTCGCAAACATGACATGGCTGGAAGTAAACAGGGGCTTGTGCCAGACAATGACATCCAGACCGTTGGGAAGTACTTCTTCCATGTAAGTCTCATTCAAAAGACGGTCAGTGATCTGATTCATTGACTGCACCTTCTTCCATTTCAAGATGATAGGACACTTTCAGTTCGACCTCTTTCCAGGCATTCATGATATCTTCCCTGGTCACCTGCTGAAACATCCGGATGTGTTCTTCAATCGTATCATCGCGCTTCAGAAGCACACTGCGGTAGTCATCCCAGATCAGGGAACGGACTCCGTCTCTGGAAGAACGCCAGGAGTCACAGTACATGGAACAGGTTGTGTTCAGAAGCTGATCATCAAAGTCCCCTGCCTGCAGGCGTTTCACCTGCTGCTTTGCCAGTGCCTCAGCAGCGGCTTCTTTTCCGCACTCCACATCTGCCGAAATCATCAGGATGCCATCATACGGTTCATTCTCTGAACCGATGCTGTAGCAGAGTCCTTCTTTTTCACGGATCTCCTGAAACAAGAATGAAGTCGGCAGTCCGCCGAGGATCCCGTTGCCCAGCATGAATGCCGGCTGCAGCGGATCAATATAATTGCGGTTGGTATCATATAAGAGAATCAGGGAAGACTGTGTAATCGTACGATGATCAATCTTCTCAACATAATCACTGCGATGGGAGCAGTACAGGATATTGCGCTCTGCCGCTCTTGGCGCAAAGTCGAAATATCTGCGGATGATCTTCTCACAGGAAGTCTCATCCACATTGCCCAGCACGAAGATATCCACTGCAGCAGTCTTCAGCAGCTCGGTATAGATGCTATAAACTGTTTCATTCTGCAGTGACTGGATCTCTGCTTCAGTCGGCAGTCCCTTCTGGCCATAGAAGCCGCCATAGGCCAGTGCTGCCTGTTCCACTGCGTAGTCCGAAGGCTGATCATTGAACAGTCCCCGCAGGATCAGCAGTTTCTTCCGGCATTCTTCAAACAGTGCATCATCAAATCTGCCGTCTTTGGCCAGCGGGCGGAAGACAAACTTCGACATGAATTCTGCCTGCTGTTCAAACAGTTCAGGGTCTTTGACATAGGCCCCATCTACACAGGCACTGGTGAATTCATAGAGATCTGCACAGCCCCGTGATGTGGTGCGTCCGCTGAAGGTTGCCCCATACAGCATATCTGAGATCCGCTGGGCAGCATCCTTGGTCGGGTATGCCTGGCAGGTATCTGATAACAGATAATCCAGCATCATCCTTGCGGCAAGGTTGGCACGGTTAAACGGCGTCAGCAGCTCAATGCGGATCGTTACATCCTTGAACTGTTCCGTCCTGTGAATATGAAGATCTACGTTTTGATTGAGAGAAATTGTTTTCATGGGTCCCATTATACTATCAGCGGCCCGTTATGCGCAGACGCAGCGCACGCATCTTCCGTTCAAAGCGGATTTTACGCTGTGCCTTCTTCATATCTTTGGCAAACCGGCAGGATGATCCGCAGCTCTTGCAGTTGCCGGAGCAGGTATCAATGCCGTGGTCAATCATATAGAGCACTGCCAGGATCACACAGATGATAATGACCGCCAGCAGAATCCAGGATACAGTATTCATATATACACATTCTCTTTCTGACTGCATTCTGAAGCGGTCCATGCATGATGTCAAATCTTCTGCCTGAAGAAAAAGAGCAGATCCTGTGATCTGCCCCTGCAAATGAATCTTCAGTGCTTTGCCTTTTCTGAATCACGCCAGTTGCCCTGGTAACGGTTCAAGAGGTCTGTGAAACGCTTGGTGGTCAGATGCGGGCGGGTGATGGCGCTGCCGACGATGACTGCATAGGCACCGAGGTAGATGACCTTCATGGCATCTTCCGGGCTGTAGATATGGCCTTCCATCATGATGTATGCATCATTGCCGAAGTCCCTGCAGATCTTGGCGAATCCTCTGAGATCCGGCTCTTCAATCGATGCGGTCGCTTTGGTATAGCCATACAGTGTCGGAGCGACAATGTCGGCGCCCATTTCAACTGCGTGCCTGGCTTCTTCATAGTTGGAGACATCTGCGAAGATGATTGCTTCAGGGATTTCTTTCTTGACCTGCGGCATCAGATCCCAGGCTGTTGTTCCTTCGTGGGTCTTCTGGGCCGTGCAGTCCAGGGCAATGATTTCAGCCCCGGCATCCCAGATGGCATGTGCTTCTTTCATGGTCGGAGTGATGAATACATCTGTATCATCATGCCAGACCTTCCAGAGTCCGATCATCGGCAGATCCGGCACTGCATCTTTGATTGCCTTGATCTGTTCCGGGCTGTTGGCACGGATGCCGACTGCACCGCCCCACTGCGCTGCTTCGGCCATTTTAACTGCCATATCAGGCGTATAAATCGGATCATCGTGCTGTACCTGGCATGAGACAATCAGTCCACCCTGCATGGATTCAATTAATGCCTTCTTCTTCGGATCTGTCGTATTCATCAATCAATCACCTTTCTGTGCTTTTTGCACATATTGTTACATTAGCCGGTTTTCTGCAGCCCTTTGGCAGTGCGTTGGTAATCACCTGATCAAACTGCGGCAGTTTTGCGAAAACTGACATGGCTTTGATACTGAATTTGGTGGAATCAACCAGCAGGATATTCTTTGCGCTGCGTTTCATGGCATGTTTCTTCAGGGCACCGATCGGTTCACTGAAGACGCTGACTTCAGACTGCTGCAGGCTGATGCCGTTGGCACCGATGAATGCCTGATCAAAGTTGAACTGATCCAACATGTCGATTGCCAGAGAACCGCAGACCGTGTCGTATTCCTGAAGATAGCTGCCGCCCAAAAGATATACTTCTCCGCCAAAGGATGACGGGATCTGGGCTGAGATATAAGTACTTGGAGTTACAATCTGAATCCGCTTATCCAGAAGATACGGGATCAGATAAGCCGGTGTCGTGCCGGAATCCAGGAAGATACAGCTGCCGTCTTTCAGGTTTTCTGCAGCAGCCCTGGCAATTGCCTTCTTCTCTTCCGCATTGGTATTCTCACGGGATAAGACAGAAGGTTCGCTGTAGATACTTCTTGCCAGTGCTTCGGCATTCTGGCCAGAGGCACCGCCGCGTTCACGGCTGATCCGGCCAGCCTGTTCCAGCTCATCCAGATCACGCATTACGGAAGATCTGGATACACCGAGTTCTTCCTGCAGTTCGGGAATCGTAATGAACGGTTTCTGCTTGAGCAGTCCTTCAATCCGGTAGAGACGTTCTTTCTTCAGCATGATTGTTATCCTCCGATGTTTACAGAAAGATCATACGCTATTCCATCCTGCTGCAGCTGCTGAAGATCTTCTTCTTTCAGCGGAACATCATACCCATAGGGATATGCTTTGCACATCCGCATCCATTTGGCCTTGGCCAGGGTGTGATACGGAAGTAAGTCCGCCCGTTTGAATCCCAGTGCACTGACCTTGCGGTAGATTGCGTGGATCACTTCAGGATCCTGGTTGAATCCCGGAATGACAGGAATCCGGATGATCACTTTTTCAGGACACATAGATGCCAGGTACTTCAGATTGGTATCAACCGTATCCATCTCAGCTCCGGTGACTTCTTTGAGCTTTGCGGCATCGCTGTGCTTCTGGTCAAAGAGATAGAGATCAATCCAGGGCATGGCGTTTTTGAGATACGCCAGCGGATAATACCCGGCTGTTTCCACTGCGGTAGTTAAGCCAGCCCGCTTTGCCTGTTTCAACAGATCAACGAGGCTGTCATTCTGCAGGAATGGATCGCCGCCGGAGACGGTCAGCCCGCCGCCGCTGTTATCGTAATAGTCCCTGTCTTTCAGTACTTCCTTTAGAATCTCGCTGGTGCTCATTGAGGTTCCGGCAAAGCTGATCGCATCATTGAGACAGACATGTTCGCACTTGCGGCAGAGCGTACACTGATCGAAATTCAGATGCCACTGTTCATCAATCGTGATGGCGTTCTGCGCACATGCCTCTTTACATCTGCCGCATCCTGTACAGCGGGATGCTTCATGCAGGAGGATTGGCCTGGTGCCCCAGGATTCCGGGTTGGCACACCATGGACAGTGCATCCCGCAGCCCTTGAAGAATACCGTGGTGCGGATGCCTGGCCCGTCGTGTGTCGCAAAGCGTTCAATGTTGAATACTTCAGTCATACAGCATCCGGGAAAGCAGTTCGTTCTGCACAGTGGTCGGCAGGTCGATGAATCTTGCACTGTAGCCGGCAACTCTCACAATGAGATCCGGATACTTCTCAGGATGGACCTGGGCATCTTCCAGCTGGCCGCGGTCGACAACAGTCACCATCAGCTGACAGCCGCCCTTCTTGAAGTAGGTATCAAACATCACTTTTACTTTTTCTTTGTCCTCGTGCATCATCCGCGGGGTGAAGCGCATGTTCTGCACACTGCCGCCATGGTACTTTGCCCTGAACTTTGACAGCGAGTTGAGGCAGGCAGTCGGTCCGCTCTTGGAGGCACCGCCCTGGGGATTGTTGGCCGGGTTCATGAAGACACCGCGCAGTCTGCCATCCAGGGAAGCGTCTGTTTCCAGTCCCCAGTCTGTATTGGTCTGGTTGTTGGAGATGACGATCAGGTAGTAGCCCATATGATGACGGATTCCGGCATCGCGTACGCCCTTGGCAACATATTCAAACAGGTCATTGGCAGTATTGTCGCAGCCTTCATCATCATTGCCGTACTTTGCGACATCCAGCAGGTCTTTTCTGAGCTGCTCATATCCTTCAAAGTTCACAAGTGCGGCATCGTTTACTTCTTTCAAGGTGTAGAGATGCTTCTCAAATACCACTTTCTTCACTGCATACAGGGCATCTGAGGCATTGATGTTTCCATAGGTCTCATTGGTTCCGCCGAGAATCTCGACGCCGCCATCCAGCAGTGCCCTGCCTTTTGCAATGCAGTCATCCATCAGGATCGACGCAAACAGGAAGGATACTTCGTGGTTCATCACTTCATAGGAGTGAACCTGTACTTCAGCAGAGAGTTCAATGTAATAGTCCAACATGCGGTGGTACTGATCCAGCATGTCTTCATAGGTATGGAGTTCTTCAATCGGCTTCAGTTCAACGACAGCCGCCTTGTTTACCCCATCCATCGGATCAATGCCGCTGTTGAGACTGATCTGCATGATCTTGATCAGGTTCAGCAGGGTGTTCGGGGTTCCGACACTCTTGCCCTGGATGACAAACTCGCCGCAGCCGAATGGTACATACTGCTCGGCATAGCTGTGGCTGACCTGCATGGCATATTCCACTGCCGGTACATTGACATCATCGTTATACAGGGTTGGATAGGTCGCTCCTGAGGCGATGCATTCATAAGCCGCATCCATGATATCCTTCGGGGTATTGTGATTGAAGCGCAGTGTGAACTGCGGTTCGACGTATCTGGTATCTTTGCATACCTTAAGGCAGATCCGGGTAAACAGATCGCCTGCTTCTTCATCTTCCCTGCCATAGCCGCCGACAATGATACGTCCGTTGACGGTTGTTCTTCTGTTTTCAATCAGCTTCCAGAGAGACTTCAGAGAGCGGTAAGCTTCTGCTTCATCAATGAGTCCCCTGTCCATGTCCCGTTTCAGATACGGGCCAAGCACGACATCCATGCGGCCGTAGTTGATACAGCCGGCACACAGTGCATACAGCCAGAACAGCTGCAGTGCCTGATGGAAGGTATCCGGGCGGTGTTCTTCAATCCAGGCAAGGTCGTTCTTCATCATCTGAAGATCGCTCTTTCTGGACTCTGATGCAGTTTCATATTCCCTGTCAATCAGGGTGATCTGATATGCAATCACCTGCTTGAACAGGTTCATGGCCTCAATGCCGGAAGTGATAAACGGATTCTGCGGTTTAGACTGCATCTCTTCAATGATGCCGTTGATGCCAAGTCGCATCAGCTTTTTGTAATCCAGCATCATACCGGAGAGTCTGGCCGTTGCCATCAGCGGATAATGGCAGTCAATGAAGCGTCCGGTTGTGGTGTCATTCAGCACATCATCGCAATACAGCGCTTTGACATCATGCTCGCTCCAGAAGTCATACAGGACATCGATGCGCTTCTTTTCTGCTTCGGTATCCAGCTGAGCCTTCAGTGCTCTCAGCTTATCGAATACACAGTAGTGGCCAACGCCGCCGACAGAAGTGACGCAGCCAAAGCCAATCGGCAGAAAGTCCAGCCGGCCGGCAATCAGATCATCTGATTCAATCGAACGGAACAGGGTCGGATAGATGACTTCAAGGCATTTGACCTCGCGGACTGCCTTATCATCGCAGGAATATTCCTGATAAGTACGGCTATATTCCTCCATGAGTTCAAGCTGCTGTACGGGAGTTTTTTCACTGGGAAGCTTCTTGGATACTTCTACGTTCTGGACGCCGTCGATGTTGTTTTTCTTCATGGATCTGCACCATCCTCTTCCTGCTGCAGTTACAGAATAGCACTGTTTCAGAACATGTCAATATCATTCATTTTAATTCATTATTGTTCACTTCAGGTTTGATAAAAGGACTGGTTTCCCAGTCCCTGTGCTACTCTTCGTCGAGATTTCCATCCCGGTCTTTCTTGATATAGACGTCTCTTGGCTTGGATCCCTGAGCCGGTCCGATGATCCCCTTGCTTTCCAAAAGGTCAATCATTCTGGCTGAACGGTTATAGCCAATGCCGAAGCGTCTCTGCAGCAGTGAAGTGGATGCTTTCTGCTGGTCAATGACAAACTCCTTGACCTCTTCATACAGCGGATCTGCGTCTTCTGAGGCAACTGCAGTACCGTCATTGCCTTCTACCCCTTCGAGTCTGACAAAGGAGTCGTCATACATCGGCACTGCTTCTTTCGATACAAAGTCAGAAATACGCTGTACCTCTGAATCTGTTACAAAGACACCCTGGATACGGGTTGAAGCAGACTGGCCGATCGGCATATACAGCATATCGCCGTTGCCCAGCAGACGTTCTGCACCAACATGGTCGAGAATCGTGCGGGAGTCTATTCCGCTCGATACCGAGAATGCGATACGGGAAGGAATGTTGGCCTTGATGATACCGGTAATGACATCGGTAGACGGACGCTGGGTTGCGACAATCAGATGGATACCGGCAGCTCTTGCCAGCTGGGTAATCCGCTGGATAGAGCTTTCAACTTCCTTGCCGGCAACGACCATCAGGTCTGCCAGCTCATCGATAATGACAACGATATACGGCATCTTCTCATACTTTGGCTGCGCATCGGTCAGACCGATATTGATGGTGCCGTCCTTGACCTTATCGTTATAGACCTGGATATTGCGGACACCGCACTTGGAGAAGACAGAATAACGGTCTTCCATGATCTTGACGATTGCCTTCAGGGCATTGCTGGCCTGGGCTGCATCGTTGATGACCGGACCGATCAGATGCGGAATCTTCTGGTACGGGGTGAACTCCACCTTCTTCGGATCCACCAGCAGCATCTTTACATCATCCGGTTTGGTCCGCAGTAAGAGTGAAGTGATAATGGTGTTCATACAGACAGACTTGCCGGAACCGGTCGCTCCTGCAATCAGCAGATGCGGCATCTTATCCAGACGGCAGGTAATCACATTGCCCAGCAGGTCTTTTCCGAGAATGAATACGAGCTGCTGTGACTTTTCCTTCTCCGGGATCTTGGTAATGCAGTCCTTCATCTTAACCGGGGTTGCCTGTACATTCGGGATTTCAATACCGACAGCATTGTGGCCCGGAATCGGTGCTTCAATACGGATATCCCTTACTGCCAGCTGCATCTTGATGTCATCTGTCAGGTTCAATATCTTACTGACTTTGACGTTGGCATCCGGACGGATTTCAAACTTGGTGACAGCCGGTCCGATATGGGTATCAATCAGATGGGCTTCAATTTCAAAGTTGCGCAGTACTTCAATGAGCAGCTCGCCCTTTTCCTGGGCAGCCTCAATATTCGGATCATCCTTGGCCTTGGGCGGGATCGGATCCAGCAAAGTGATCGGCGGCAGCCGGTAAGGCTTGTTGGAACGTCTTCTGGCAGTTTCGATTCCTCCTGCAGGCTTCACTTTGACAGGTGCAGGTTCTGCTTCACTGTCTTCATCCAGTGCCGGGATCTCTTCTGTTTCTTCTGCCGGCTGGCCTTCAATGACTTCATCATCCTCATCTTCAGGAAGTGCTTCCTTCTGGAGCGGATCTTCTTCCGTTTCTGTTTCATCCGTTTCCGGTACCTGATCGACCAGGTCATCCACCTTGATGAAGATGGACTGCGGCTCTTTCGAGGTTTCCGGAATACTGACATGCGGCTCTTCTGTTGGAATGGACAGCGGTACGGTATTCTCCAGTGCCGGATCAGCGTGCTGGTCGGCGAGTATATCATACTGACTGCGGGAAGCGGATACCGGCGGAACTTCCGGGGCATCTTCTTTGGTCATATCTGTTTCATCCGCATCAATCATTCTCACAGATCCGACGTTTTTGGAACGGATCACCGGTTCCGGGTGAATGACTGGCTGCTGTTCTTCCTGCTCTGGTTCATCGTCGGCTTCCGGAATGCTGAGCGGCTCTTCTTCCTCATCTTCCGGAATCTCTTCTTCCTCTTCTTCCTCTTCATCGTCGTCTTCTTCATCGACGGTAGAGAAGTATGTGGCAATGGCACTGAAGGCATGCTTGTACACATCCAGATTTACCAGCAGCAATGCGGCAATCACAAACAGTACAACAATGATCAGTACGGTGCCGGTGCGGTCCAGCAGGATCGTGGACAGTGAATACAGAAATGCCCCGATGACCCCGCCGCCGATCTTCGATCCGGCAGTGCCGTTGAAGTAGCTGGCGATATCAGCGACATAGTTCTTCAGTACATCAAAGCCGCGCAGACTGGTATCCGTATCGAGATAAGCGAACGTCAAAAGTACGGCAAGGATAATCAGTACAATTGCCGTTGGATTCTTATCCGAAGTTACGCCCGTTCTGCCATTGACGATCACGATGAAAATCTGAACCATGAGGATCACCATGATAATCAGGTACATACGGCCAAACAGGAAACGCTGCAGGGAGTTCAGAAACTTTCCGACCACGCCGGCATTCATATAGGCAATCAACGTAATTGCCGCAATGATGACAATCATGATCCAGCGTTTCAGTTCTGCTTCGCGTTCCTGTTCCTTTTTGGAAATACGTTTTGTGGATCTGCTGTTTTTCTTCTTCGACACGTTGCCCCTCTTACTTTACGTCCCACATCCTGTTGTTATTCAGCAGTATTGATTTCTACAATTGCCGGCAGGATGACCGGGCGTTTGCCGGTTTCCTTCATCACATATCTGGCAATCTTCTCACGTGCATCTGCACGGCAGTTCATGTTGTCATAGCGGTTCTGCTTGACGGCATCGTTGATTGTCTTTTCCATGATATCGCCGATTGCCTTGACAATGTAATCCGCATCTTTCAGGTAGATGACACCGCGGCTCTGTACATCCGGTCCGCCGATGATCTCCTTGGTATTGTGGTTGACTACCACCCCGACAATGATCGCTCCGTCGGTACTCAGCAGTTCCCTGTCTTTCAGCACCATGCCGGTTGCGTCCAGGTTGTCGTTTCCGTCAACCATGACATCTTCGCACGGGATCGTATCAAAGGAACGCTTCAGCGTGCCGTTTTCAATAGTCGCAGCCTGGCCGTTGTCCATGACGATGATGTTGTTTGCCGGATAGCCCATGTTCAGGGCAATGTTGGCATTGCTGATGAGCATGCGGTATTCACCCTTGACCGGGATATAGTACTGCGGATTGAGCAGATAGATCATCATCTTCAGATCCTCAATGCTTGCATGCATGGAGAATGCCCGCTTGGAGTCAACTGCATGGACATTGGATGTCTCTTTGTAAAGATCATCTTCCATGGTGCTCTCTTCACGCTCGGTGCCCGGTACTGCCGGGGATGCGATGATGACGGTATCGCTTGGCCTTAACTGGATGACATCGTCTTCCTTGGCTGCGATCTTGCGCATCTTCTTGAAGATGCTGGAGCCATCGCCGGCCACCAGTACGACATCATTATCCACTTCGTTGTTAAATCCGGATGCCGGGATTTCCAGGCCTGCCGGAATCCGGTAATAGCCCAGGGAAGCCATGTCCTGCATCAGCTGTTTCAGTCCTTCATCGTAAATCATGATCTTGCGGTTGAACTTATGGGCAAGTTCAATGATCTCAATGACACGGTACAGATTCTGACGGTAGCAGGAGATGACAATGCGTCCCTTGGCGTCTTCAAAGTATGGTTCAATTGCCCTTGTGATACGGTGGTTCGGGGCACTGTGTCCTTCTCTGGTTGCACCGACGGATTCTGTCATCAGCACCAGAATGCCCTTCTGACCGAGTTCCGTGACATCGTTCATGTCAAAACGGAATGCGTCTTCCTTGGTATCGTAGTCAACGACAAACTCACTGGTATAGACGACATAGCCGTCATCTGTACGGATCGCAACGCCAAAGCCGTCCGCAATGGACTGCGTGGTGCCGAACGTGCGGATTTCCGTCTTGCCGATCTTGAACGATGCGTTGCGGCGGATCCGGTGGATATTCAGATCCTTCAGTCCAGCCTTCTTTGCCTTGCGCTCAAACATCTTGGCAGTTAACGGTGCCGTGTAGACCGGTGCAGATGGGATCTCTTTCAAAAGATTGCACAGCGCACCCATGACATCATCATGTCCGTGGGTGATAAAGATTCCCTTGATCCGTTTCTGATTCTCTACCAGGTAGTGGAAATCAGGAATGACCATCTCAATGCCGAGCTGTTCATCCTGCGGATAGCGCATGCCGCATTCAATGACATAGATATCTTCATTGTTCTCCACGACATACATATTCTTGCCGTCTTCATCCAGACCGCCCAGCGCAAATATACGTACTTTACTCATATTTTATGATTCCTCCGAATAGCTTGTATCTGCTTGAAATATTATACGCCAAGATGGCCGTCTTCTACAACCACCATGATTTGGTTAAAGCGCATGATCATGCGGTTCTGAAAGCGCTTCAGAACGGATCATCTGCACCTTCAGATGGCTTTTCCATCCAGTGTATAAGATTTGACCTGCGTAATTTTAACATCGACAATATCCCCTTCTGATGCGGTATCAGAAGTGAAATTGACCAGTTTGTTGGACTCGGTATAGCCGCACAGTACTACCGGATTGTTTTTGGAAGGTCCGTCGCACAGTACTTTGACCGTTTGATCTGCATAAACTTCATTGTTCATTCTTGCATACTGCGTGATCTTCTCATTGAGTCTCTGCAGCCGCTGCTTCTTGACTGCCAGCGGCGTATCATCTTCCATTGCGGCAGCCGGAGTGCCCTCTCTCGGGCTGTAGACAAACGCAAAGGCTGAGTCAAAGCGGCAGTAATCCACCAGACTCAGTGTTTCCTCAAACTGTGCTTCGGTTTCACCCGGGAAGCCGACAATCAGATCGGTTGTAAAGGTAATATCCGGGATGACCGCTTTCATGTCATCAACCAGTTTCAGAAACTGCTCCCTGGTATAGCCGCGGTTCATCCGGCGCAGTACTTCATTACTGCCGCTCTGTACCGGCAGGTGCAGTGCTTTCATGATATTGGGGTAATCCCGCATCGCTTCAATCGTTGAGAAACTGTAGTCTCTCGGGTTGGAGGTATAGAAGCGGATCCGCTCGATACCGGTTTCTGCCACTGCTTTCAGCAGGACAGTAAAGCCGTCTTCCATGCCCTGATCCTTGCCGTAGGCATTGACGTTCTGGCCCAGCAGCTGCACTTCTTTTCCGCCTGCCGCCTTGAACTCTTCCACCTCGGCAATGATCTCATCCAGGTACCGGCTGCGCTGCTTTCCCCTGGTATAGGGAACGATGCAGTACGTGCAGAACTTGTCACAGCCGTACATGATATTGACAAATGCCTTGTATTTCCGGCTGCGCTCTTTCGGCATGCCTTCAATGATACTGCCTTCCTGGGAGCAGACTTCCACTGTCCGCTGGTGCTGATTGATCACATTGGCCAGCAGTTTTGGTAGCTGATCCAAGTTATGGGTGCCGAAGATCAGATCTACCTGCGGATAATGCTTCAGAAGATCTTCCACAACGGACTCTTCCTGGGCCATACAGCCGCAGATCGCAATCAGTTTCTTGGGGTGTTTCTGTTTCAATGTCTTCAATGAGCCCACTTCACCAAGCACATGTTCCTCGGCTGCCCTTCTGACTGCACAGGTATTGAAGATCAACAGATCTGCCGCTTCCATTTCTGAGATGACTGTAAAGCCCATTGCCTGTAAGATACCGGCAATTGTCTCGCCGTCCCGTACATTGGCCTGGCAGCCATAGGTACGGATACAGCAGGTTTTACCGCTGCCAAGAGATTGATATTCAGCGGGCAGTGTAAAGCGTTTCTGCTCAGCCGGTTCATTCAGATTCCGTTTTCCCTCTGCCCTGTGGTCCGGCAGGATATATTGATTCTTGTTTGTCTGCATAGATGTATGTATATCACAGTTTCAGATTGATACAAAGGCAGAAAAAAGCCGGCGTATGAAAATACCGGCTTTCTTCATCGATTTCAGTGAGACTTATTTCTCAGAGATTGCGCCAACCGGGCATGTACCGATGCAGGTATGGCAATCGATGCATACAGCTTCATCGCAGACGGACTTTCCATTATCGTCCAGAGAAAGAGCTGTAACCGGGCAGACTCCTGTGCAGGCGCCGCATCCGATGCAAGTATCCTTATCAACTGTAACTGGCATGATATATTCCTCCTCGAGAGGTATTTTAGCATTGTTTGGGACGGCATTCAATGAATGCAGCCTGTCATTTTTGTCGCGCCTGGTGATGCTGGGAAGATGTTTCTTCTTTGAGCAGCTGTTCTGCCTGGTTGATCTCTGTTTCCAGATCCACGATGGTTTCATGCGAAATATGGGACTGCAGGTCCGGGAATGCCTTCAGGATACGGTGCAGACCAGATGCTTTTCGCACTGCATCACTGCGCAGTTCTTTCTGCATTTCCTGAAGACGCTTGCGGGAGTCGTCCCGCTTCATCTGCAGGCTGACACCGGCATCGATCATATTCTCTGCAAGATCCTGCTTTTTGTACTGGGCATCGATCTTCACTGCCCGGGCCATGTCCTGCAGATTTTCTCTGGCAAGACTTGCCTGGACAGCAGATTCACCGATCTTTTCACTGGCTTTGTAGGCAGTTGTACCGATATTCTCAGTCAGGTGGTCAGATACCGTACGCAGTGATTTCTGCAGACGGTCGATCTCCTTCAGTTTGCGGTTGAGCCCGACGATAACGGATACTGTCACCACCAGATCAATGAAGTAGATGATATACAGCACCAGCATGATGCGCCAGCCGATTGTTTCTGACAGGTGCATGCCTGATACCTGGTTGATGGATGGGTAGATGACGCCGATCACTGCCACACAGGCAACGCCCCATAGCAGGCTGAATCTGAGACAGATATAGCCGTGCAGGTTATACGGTTCATGGGAATAATCCCACCACCGCATATGAAAGAGTTTATCCAGAATCCAGCCGGCAAACAGTTCCACAGCACTGCAGAAGATCATACCGGCAAAAAACAGCAGAACTACATTGGTATGCTCAGCCGAGGTTGATGGACTGATTGTCTTCAGCAGCATCAACAGTCCAACCACGCCAAACCCGTATACCGGGCAGACCGGGCCGTTGAGAAAGCCGCGGTTGACGATCTTTCCCAGCTTGGCCGCATGGAATACCACTTCCACGACCCAGCCGAGAAAGGAATAGATCAGAAAATCGAGGCAGATTTCATAATAGGTTAAACCAAAGATCATGGAGCGCACTCCTTCTATGTTCTGAATCAGTCTTTCTGGATGCCTTTGGACTGTTCTTTCTGGTCACTGACAAAGCGGTCAGCAGCGGCTTTTTCGTGTCTGGTTGCCTGGGCCTGTACCGCGGCCGGCTGGTTGACTACCACCTGCGGGAATGGAATGTTGATGTGATAGCGATCAAACAGCAGCAGGATCTCACGGTTCAGATCTCTTGTCACCTGGACACGGTCTGATTCTGCACACTGGGCAAGGATTCTCAGATTGACACTGGAATCGCCAAGTTCCGTGACGCCCTTGTAGAATGGGCCGGTCACAATTGCCGGAATCTTCTTCTTGATATTCGGCAGTTCATTCTCCAGGACGGATTCCACATGTTCCAGTGATTCGCCATAGTCGATGCCGACATCCACCATGGCATAGGAGTACTGCTTGGTCATGTTGATGACACTGGAGATCGCTGCGTTGTTGAAGATCCGGATATCATTGCCGGCACTGCGCACCTTGGTGGTACGGATGCCGATCTCCACCACTTCACCGCGCCAGCCGTCAATGGTGACAATATCGCCGACCCTGAATGATCCCTCAAATACTATCGAGATGCCGGCCAGGATATCGCTGATCAGGCTCTGGGCACCAAGGCCGATGACCAGTGACAGGATACCGGCTGAGGCAAGCAGTGTTCCGGCATCGAGGCCAAACGCATTCAGGCAGTAGAAGATCCCGCCGATGACTGCTGCATATTTCAAGAAGCTGTTCAACAGATGGCCGACCGTTTCACTGCGGGAGCCGAACTGACTGAGGATGTAGATAATTGCCATGCGGATCATCCAGGTAATGACAATGATATCCGTCATGGAGAAGATACAGTATGTAATGGAAAAGAGATTGAATCCCTTCTCCCACTTCCGGTTGATGATGTAGTAGATGATGGTATTGGACATGGCCGAACTGCGGAACAGCTGCAGATACACTGCCAGTGCCACTGCCGCAGTCATCAGGATCACGGCTGTCACCGACCAGAGTTTCTGTTCCGGGGTCTTTTCATCCCAGGTGATCGTCTCACCATACCGGCTGATTGCACTCTGGGTCATTTTCCTGGTGCCGCTGAAGCGCAGGCGTTTGAAAAACGGTGCTCCCTTGGCTTCGGTATCCGGCTTCCTGCAGGCCTGCTGCTGTGAGAGTTCTGCCTCTTCTTCCAGCCGTTCCTGGCGGGGATTTCTGGAGATGGTCAGAAGACAGAAGATGATCATGATGATGATAAAGCTGATCAGGGCCACCTGCAGGGTGGAAGGCATCCGGTTTGCGTAGATCACCGACAGCGGGATTGCCGCATAGATATAATCTGTGTCATTGTAGAGGAATCCATTGACGAAATAAGATACGCCATTGATGGTCTGGAAGCCGGAATAGTTATCCTTGAATGCCGCATCGCTGATGCCAAGGGAAGAAGCCGACTTTTGAAGCATGCTGTTCTGCGGGTAGGCAGAGATCTCATGGCTTTCGGCATTGACGGCAAACAGGTAGCCGCCCTGGCCGATGTTGATGCCTTCCAGTGTCGTATTCAATCCGGTTGTCTGCAGTCTTGTTTCAAGACGCGAAGAGTCTACACCGATCTGCACCATGCCGTTGGCATCCTGACGCTGGACACCGGCAAACTGGACATAGTCGCCAAGATCGTCATACTCCGCATCCTGTACATAAGAAAGTGCAGTGCCGTTGACGACTGCCCAGAATGGATAGGACTGGGCAGAGGGATCTGTACTCAGGGAAAAATTGCGGTAGTTATCGCTCATGGCTGTCACGGTACCGGTCTCATCAAATACATAGATGGACTTCAGATGGGCACAGGACGCAAGATCCGCCGGTGTCTGATGATTCACCATGGAAGGATCCAGCTTCAGCGTATAGGCCAGATGCTGGCCCAGCAGTGTATAGTCCTGCTTGAATTCTTTCTGGATGGATTCCGTATCCTTCTCATCACTTTCAAGTATCGTCTCCGCAGCGCTGAGACGGCTGTCGGACAGCGTTCCCTGTCTGGACAGCGGGCCGAGTGTTTCCAGATAGAATGTCAGGATCACTTCTGCGCACAGTCCGATGATGATCACTGCCCGGATCTTGGAACCGACGGCCGGATCAAAGTAGAAATCAGAGAACAGATGGACGTAATGATCTTCTTTCTCCGGATGGGCTGCGAGATCGCGGTGGATGAAATCAGAATAGGCAATCAGCAGTGCAATGATCACTGCAAAGATCAACAGGATCAGGCGGATTGTCACCTGCCCCTTTTCCTTCAGTTCTGACATGGACTTGGCCGCAATCAGCATCGTTCTTCCGGTCTGCTTGGCAGTCACATAGTATTCCGTGCCATTCAGTTCAGTCACGTCAGAATAGCCGTTGGTCAGCAGTTCCATATCGTAGCCGGAATCACTGGCAGAAGTGCCGACAAGTGCACTTTGATCCGAATAGGTAATCGTTCCGTCATCCAGATTGATGGAGGTAATCGTACCGGCATTGCCGACATTCAGCGTGCTGAGTACATGATCCAGGGAGTAATTACTGCTGAGCTGTCTTGCCTCGGCAGAATAGTCGCGGCAATAGAGCAGTGTTCTTCCATCATTCAGCTTCACGGTATAGTACCAAGTATCATCAATGGTAACCGGAGTCAGATCATTCATCAGCCTGTTCAGTTCTTCTGGATGATCATCAAGGCTCATGTCATTGGCCAGCCGTACACTGCCGTCACTGTCCAGCAGTACATAGCATTTCAGCCGCCACTCAGAGGCCAGCCCTTCCAGCTGTGCTTCGCCGTCTTCATGACTGTTGAGATAATAGGCAATCGTATTGCCCTTGGCCGAAGCGGAGGAATCAAATGAGTCTAGATTCTCACTGCTCATATCACTGGCAGCTTCCACTTTCTGCACAACCAGATTCAGTTCTGTTTCATTGTCACTTGCCTGCTGGGCAATGTTATTGGTCAGACTGATCCGGTTCAGTGCTGACTGCAGGATGAATACACCGACAGCCAGAATGATCGCTTCAATCAGAATATGACGAAACCGTTTCTTGCGCCCCATCTGAAGTCCCCCTTAAAATCTTTGCGAAACAAGTATACAACAGTGCGATTCATCACTGCAGAAAAAAAGAATTCCGGATCATTCCGGAACTCTGTCTGATTCACTTCATCCGTTTGTCGTTCTTGAACTGGAACCAGATGCCCAGTGCACCGACCGCAATGCCGAGGATCATCAGCGCTGTGGAGCTGGTCACACCGAGAATGCCGCAGACCGCCTGAACGGTACCCTGCCCGCCGGCAAGACCCGTCGATACGATAATCAGCGGTTTCATGAACTTTACGGAAAGAATGGCACATGCCAGTCCGAAGACCAGGGCAACGATCACCAGTGTGGTATCGTTGATCGAGGTTTCGCCAAGCACCGCAAACAGGGTAAAGAATACGGATACGCCAACCAGCAGGAACACGCCTACCTTGTACAGTACATAGGCAATCACTGCAACGGCTGCGCCAATCACGATCGCAACAATCAGTTTGACTGGATCTTCAATCTGGGTATAGGCACCAAGCAGTGCATAGCTGCCGATCCCGCCCAGCAAAAAGCCGCAGGCAGTAATCGCAAACCGGTAGAAACGGTAGCCGAAGAAGCAGAGGAACAGGTTCCAGATCGTATTGAAGGCAAAGCCGCCGATGCCGACACTGGCAAGTCTGTTCTTGGCATCTGTCAGCCAGCCTGTAAATGTAGTCTCAATCGTTGTAATCATATGTTCTATCTCCCAATGCCCTGTAATTTAGCACAGTTTGGGTAAAAAGAAAACGTCCTGATGATCAGAACGTTCTCTCTGATGACTGGTTACTGGGCGATTTCCTGTGTACGGACTTCGCGGATCAGCGTGACTTTGATCTGGCCCGGATAGGTCATTTCGCTTTCAATGCGATCCTTGATCTCATGGGCAATCTTCACCATGCGGATATCATCCACTTTATCCGGCTGTACCATGACACGGACTTCACGGCCTGCCTGAATGGCGAATGCTTTCTCAACACCGTCGAAGCTCTGGGCAATCTTTTCCAGCTGTTCCAGACGCTCGATGTAGTTCTCCATGGATTCATAGCGGGCACCCGGACGGGCTGCGCTCAGTGTATCAGCTGCCGCAACAAGCTGGGCAATGATATCATCTGCCGGCACATCGCCGTGATGGGATTCAATGGAATTGATGACAATCGGGCTCTCGCCGTACTTCTTGGCAAGTTTGGCACCCAGTTCAACATGGGAGCCTTCCTGTTCGAAGTCAACTGCCTTGCCGATATCGTGCAGTAATCCTGCCCGCTTGGCAAGACTCTGATTCAGTCCGAGTTCCGCAGCCATGATGCCGCAGAAGACTGCAACTTCTTCAGAATGTTCCAGGGCGTTTTGACCATAGCTGTAACGGAAGCGGAGCTTGCCGATCAGTTTGACCAGTTCCTTGTTCATCCGGCCGATGCCAAGCTTGAAGATGGTTTCTTCACCGATCTTCTGCATGGAATCATCCAGTTCACGGGTAACTTTATTGACGACTTCTTCGATTCTGCCCGGCTGGATACGTCCGTCCTTCATCAGGATTTCAAGAGACTGTCTGGCAATCTCACGGCGGATCGGGTCAAAGCAGGATACGGTAATGACATCCGGTGTATCATCGATGATCAGATCAACACCGGTAGCCTGTTCAATGGCCTTGATGTTACGTCCTTCACGGCCGATGATACGGCCCTTCATATCTTCTGAGGACAGGGTGACTGCCGATACGGTACGCTCGATGGTTTCATCCTGGGCATAGCGCTGGATGGCATTGGCAATGATACTGCGGGCATTGTCTGCCGCACGTTCCTCTGCCTCTTCATCCTTCTCGTGCAGATATTCGCCGATATCCTTTTCACTCTTCTTGGCAACGATGTCCATTAATTCTTTCTTGGCATCTTCCTGGTTCATGCCTGCCACTTTTTCAAGTACGGCAGTCTGGTTGTCAATCTTGGCCTGCAGTTCTACCTGCATCTTGTCAATGTCCTGGAGTCTGTCATCAACGACCTTGGTGCGCTCGTCAACTTTCTTCTCCTTGGCATTCAGATTCTCTTCCCGGAAGTTCAGTGTATCTTCCCGGCGCAGCAGTTTATTCTCTGTCTGCTGCATTTTGTTCTTTTCGTCCCGGATTTCCTTCTCTGATTTCTGCTTTAAATCAAGGACCTGCTGTTTCCCGTCCAGTGTTGCCTGTCGGACAATATTATCCGCTTTTGCATTTGCTTCATCGAGAATGGACTTTGATTCGGCCGCAGCCCTGCTCAGTCCGTTCTTATTCGAGATCGTCATAATGACGATGCCGATCACAATGCCAACAACACCAGCGAGAATGGCGGCGGTAACCATGTTCATATTGTTTCCTCCATCTCTCTGATATGAAATTTACTGATGAGATTTCTCTCACGGTTAATTATACAAACTGGAAGCGGTTTAAACAAGAACAAAACCGTACCCCGATTCCTTCAAAAAAGGCTCTCCGATATCCGGAAAGCCCTCAAATCTATGCTATTCTGCAGTCTTTTCTGCGGTTTCTTCAGGTGTTTCTTCCGCCGCACCCGGTTCCGGGAACATGGTTTCCTTGAGCTGGGCAGTGATTTCCTCGTCAATGGCAGGATTTGCCTTGATAAACTCACGGACTGCCATGAAGCCCTGGCCGATCTTTTCTCCCTTGTAGGAGAACCAGGCACCGGACTTGTCGATGATGTTGTGTTCCACACCAAGGTTGATGATCTCATCCAAGTGGGAAATACCCTCCCCGTAGATCATATCGACCTGGGCAGTCTTGAATGGCGGTGCGACCTTGTTTTTAACGACTTTGATCTTGCAGACGTTGCCGATGGCATCGCCGCCGTTCTTGATCGTTTCTCCGCGTCTGACGTCGAGACGGACAGAAGCGTAGAACTTCAGTGCACGGCCGCCCGGGGTTGTTTCCGGATTGCCGAACATGATGCCGACTTTCTCACGCAGCTGGTTGATGAAGATGGCAGTGCACTGGGAACGGTTCATGACACCGGCCAGTTTGCGCATTGCCTTGGACATCAGTCTTGCCTGAAGGCCGACAGAGGAATCACCCATCTCGCCGTCCAGTTCAGCCTGCGGTACCAGTGCGGCAACCGAGTCAATGACCACCAGGTCAATTGCCCCGGACTTGATCAGCACTTCGGTGATCTCCAGTGCCTGTTCGCCGGAATCCGGCTGGGACAGGATCAGTTCATCAATATCAACACCCAGTTTCTGGGCATACAGCGGATCGATGGCATTTTCTGCATCGATGAATGCACATCTGCCGCCGCTTTTCTGACACTGGGCAATCGCATGCAGGGCAAGCGTTGTCTTACCGGAAGATTCCGGTCCGTAGATCTCAATGATTCTTCCCTTTGGATAGCCGCCGATGCCAAGTGCCGCATCCAGCGTCAGGCTGCCGGTTGGAATTGCATCAATGGAAACGTCAGCGCGATCGCCGAGTTTCATGATGGAACCTTTGCCGTATTCCTTCTCAATTGCCTTCAGGGCATCCTGCAGCAGTGCATCCTTTTTGGAATCCGCTGCAGACTGTTTCTTTTCTTCTTTGGTATCTTTCACTTCTTTTGCCATGTCTGTTAACTCTCCTTCACCCTACTTATACGCAGGACGGACAATGATTCCCCGAAAAAATATTTTTTATGACTGAATTACTTGGACTCCATAATGTCGCCCTTGAGCTGGGTGAAATAGGATACCCCGCTGGCCAGACTGACAAATGCCGCAAACCAGAGAATCAACTTGGAAATCGGCAGACCCCAGAGTTCAAACGGCAGATTGTTCAGCAGGATCAGTGCAACAGAAACCATCTGCAGCACAGTCTTCAGCTTGCCCATCATCTGGGCAGGCACCACCTTGCCATTGGAAGCTGCGATCATCCGGCAGCCGTCAACGATAATGTCACGGCAGACCATGATGATGACCGGTACCACCGGAATAATGCCGCGGGATACAAACAGCAGGAACATTGTTGTTGTCAGCATCTTGTCGGCAATCGGATCAGCGAACTTGCCGAAGGTTGTCATCATGTTGCGGGAACGGGCAATATGTCCATCCAGCGCATCGGTAATTGCCGCCACGAGATAAATTGCCAGCGTGATCAGATTGATGATGGAAATACTGACATTGCCGACCGTGAATACCCTTGGTTCAATGCCGAACTGTGCATACGGGAAGATATAGACCAGAACGATCACCGGTACCAGTACAATCCGGAAGACAGTCAGTCGATTTGGAAGATTCATACAGGTCTCCTTTACACGTTATTTTACGTGGTTAGTATATCACACTCCATCCGGCCTACTGACCAGATGAATCCTCATAAATGTATAGAAAGAAGAAGGCATTTCTGCCCTCTTCTGAATAGACACACTCGGTAAGCCATGTTCTGTCCGCCCTTGCGGGTGTGGCAGCCATTTATCTGTGCCCGAAGGCACCTTCCGCCTGCTTCAGTTCGCCCTTGGAAGTTCTCCTACCAAATTTGGATTTCTCGCTTGTGGGGTTTATCGCGTTCCACCCATTCTGTTTCCAGAACGGCTCCGTCACTGTGACACGTTAGGGAACTGGACCATGGAGTTGCCTCTTTAGGTGTCGTTCCGCCGTCAGCCGTGAGGCTGCCTGGCCTTATTGATTGGACCAGCACAATCACTATCATCGTCGCAGATGATGCGAGCATGGACTTTCCTCTAAGACCTCATCGGTCCCAGCGGCTGCCTCGAGTATCTCTACTTTAATGCCTGCTTTGACTGCCGTGGCTTTCAGCGTCGAATACCTGTTCTTCCAGGCGTGACAGACGCTTCAGGATATCCACATTTGCGGCACCCTGCTGAGCCGGGGTCGGATTAGCTTCCAGTGCCCGGGTCTTGCCTTCCACTTCAATCAGTTTGGCTCTCAGGGATGCGTTGGTGCGTTCCAGTTCAGCGATCTTCTCGTTGAGTTCCTTGGAGTTGTCCTGGTAGGTCTGATAATCCTGAATCACAAGGTCAAGGAATGAATCAACTTCTGTTGCATTGTATCCCTTGAAATCAATATTGAATTCTTTGTCCAGAATCGTCTGGATATCAAGATTTACCTTTCCTGCCATGATCAGTTCACGCTCCCGTGAAACAATTATTGCAGGTGTGAAACCAAAAATCAACAGTACCTTCCCTATTAATGTGAACACCGGTATAATATTTCACGTTGGCAGGAGGCATGCATGGTCAATTATCCCAATGGCAGAAAATCATCGATTGCTGCAGCACAGCCTGCCGCCAAAACAGCAGCCGGCGGCCGCGGCATGGAGCTCGAGAAAGAAATCTCGATGACCAATGATTACTACCTGAATATTGATAAGGCAGTCATTCATAAAAAGCCGACACCGGTCACCATCGTCAAGGTGGACTACCCGATGCGCAGCGCTGCCAAGATCACTGAAGCTTATTTCAAGCTTCCTTCCACCACAGACTACAATGGCATCTATCAGACAAAGTACATCGACTTTGAAGCCAAGGAATGCAGATCCAAAACCAGCTTTCCGATCAAGTCCATTCACCCGCATCAGATCAAGCATCTTGATGCCGTGACAAGACATGGCGCCATTGCCTTTGTGATTGTCCGCTTCATTGCCTACAGTGAAACTTATTATGTCACAGCATCTTTGATGACAGACTATATCCGCACCTGCGGACGCAGCTCAATACCCTATGAATGGTTCAAAGAGAATGGCCATCTGATACCCTACAGCTACGTCAAGCCGGTGGATTATCTTGTCATCGTGGATCAGCTTTACTTCAAGGAGACTCAGTAATTCATGACAAATGAACAGCATAGATCAAGATCCCGTGAGGAACGTTATTACGAAGAGCAGCAGGTGCATCACACCCGTTCTTCTTCGAATCATTCTTCCGGGCATCATAAGAAATCAAGAAAACTGAATAAGCGCAATCTCTGGACAATCATCCTGGTGGTTCTGGTCTGCATTGAAATGACGGTCTGTGTTACCGGACTGGTGATTCTCAAAAGTATGCTGGACACCGAGCCGACATTGAACATCTCAGATTTCTATACCACTGAGTCTTCCCATATCTATGATAAGGACGGCAATGAAATCGCTGACGTCGGCACCACCATCCGTGAGAATGTCACTTATGAAGATCTCTCGGAATCGATCATCGATGCGTTTCTGGCAACGGAGGATTCCCGCTTCTTCTCCCATGACGGATTCGATCTTCCCCGCTTTGCCAAAGCGATGATTGAAAACGTGCTGTCCGGGTCGTTCTCCCAGGGCGGATCCACGTTCACCATGCAGCTGGTCAAGCTGACTTACTTCCAGAATGATGAGACCGGTACCTCAACCGGCAAGTCCATCACCTATAAAGTGCAGCAGATTGACCTGGCAAGGCAACTGGAGAAACAGTCCAGCAAGAAAGACATCTTTGTCATGTACCTGAACCGTCTGAACTTCGGCGGCACCGGCAACATCCGCGGCATCCAGAAAGCATCCGAGTATTATTACGGCAAGTCTGCTTCAGAGCTGAACCTGGAAGAAGCGGCCATGCTGGCAGGTGTCATCAACTCCCCATACAACTATGATCCGCACAACAATCTTACCAAGGCAACCAGCCGCAGAAATACCGTACTGAACCTGATGGAGCGGCATGGCTATATCACTTCTTCAGAGTGCAAGCTGGCCAAGAGTGTCAAAGTCGAAGATACGCTGGTTGATCCAAACAGCGGATCCGGTTCTTCTTACAAGTATCAGGCCTACATTGATGAAGCGGTCAAGGAAGCACAGACACTGACCGGCAAGGATCCATTGAATACGGCCATGAATATCTACACCGCCATGGACTCTTCGGTGCAGGAAGTCATGGACAATATACAGGAAGGCAATTACGACGATATCCAGTATCCGGATGATCTGATGGAAATCGGCGCGACGACCATCAATAACCAGACCGGTGAAGTTGTTGCGATTGCCGGCGGAAGGAACTACGGGCGAGGCGGTTCGATGCTGCTGAATCATGCAACCGATCAGTACAAACAGCCTGGTTCTTCGGTGAAGCCTTTGCTTGATTACAGCCTGGCCTTTGAGTATCTCGGCTGGGCTACGGATCATGTCGTGACGGATAAACCGATCATGTATGAGGGCACCAATGTCGTCATCAAGAACGCAAATGGAAACTATGCCGGACAGGTTACCCTGAAGTATGCTGTCGGCATGTCACTCAATACCCCGGCAATCCAGACGCTGGAAGAAGTCATCAATACAGCCGGCTGGGATACCGTGGTCAACTATGTTATGAGTCTTGGCTTCTCACAGGTCACCGCAGACAACTTCGATATCGGCTTCGCCATCGGCGGATCCAACTTCACTTGTTCAACGGAGGAACTGGCGGCAGCCTACTCAATGACGATGAACGGCGGCTATTACATTGAACCGCATCTGATCAACAAGATTGAATTCCGTGACGGATCACAGGATCCGCTTGAACCGACTTACGAAAAGAAACAGGTACTGTCTTCTGAATCAGCGTATCTGACTGCACAGCTGATGTATGATGCCGTGCATACCAATTACCAGAACTTCCTGCAGATCCTGATCCGTGATAATTACCAGACCTATGGCAAGACCGGCACCAGTGACTGGGGCGATGAGGGACTGCAGTACAACATTCCTTCCGGTTCATCCAAGGATAAATGGATGGTATCAGAGACAACGCAGTATACAACAGCAGTCTGGGTCGGCTATGAAAAAGGTATCAAGGATGAAGATACCTACTTCAACTCTGCCAAGGCGCTGCTGAACATCCCTGGACATATCTCGGATCACATCATGAGTGCATTATGTGACGACAATCCGCCGGCCGATCTCGAGAAGCCGGAAGGCGTTTCCGATATCACACATATCCTCGGCACCTTCCCTTACGCTTCACCGATTGAAGGCATGGACAGTTCCTATATCACGACTGGACAGATCAAGAGTACATTCAATACTCTGGCAGATCCTTCCGCCGGCGATGTATCTACCCTGAACAACTTCAGCTACTCACAGTCTTCAGATGGGTCGCTGAACTTCACCTGGGATCCTTACCCCGACTCCGGAGCACTGCAGGAAGCCAGCGATACGATGGACATCAGTCTCTATGACTCGGATGGCAATACGATCGTCTCGGCAACCGGCAAACGGATCTTCGATTACTCCTGGATCTACGGACCGATCCGCTACAAGGCAAGGATCTCACAGAATGGAACAACCATTGCAGAGATCCAGTCCGATACGGAGACCTCGGTGCAGAATATCGATATTGCACCGAATACCACCACTGAAGTATGCGGGTTCTACGGCTATGAAAACGGGACCGGAGAATCCAATGAAGTATGCAGCACGTTTACTTCCAACGGTGCAACCAGCGGAACCGGAGCAGTATCCGGCAGCACTGCACAGGATGGCGACAGTGAAGGATCCAGTACCGCGGATTATTCCAGAGTACCGGCCAATACCAATGCCAAAGATAACCTGAGCACTGCAGAAGCGTATGCTTCACACTATGGAACGACTGTTCAGAAGACAGTTGATTCCAGCAAGTCAGGAACCTTCATGTTCTATGATTCTGATAACAACCTGCTGAGTACCGGACAGGAGATTCCTTCCGGCGTCATCATCCGTTACTTCACAGACTGAACAAACGTGCCCCTGATCAATCAAGATCAGAGGCACATTTTATGTTTACTATAAGTTTTTATTCTTCTCTTTGCAGATGGAGACAAACGGGCATCTTGCACATTCCGGGTTTCTGGCATGGCAGAGATATCTGCCGAAGAAGATCATCTGGTGATGGGTCTTGATCCAGCGCTCTTCCGGGATCTTCTTTCTCAGCTTCTGCTCTACCTGATAGACCGTATCATCCGGATCTGCCAGTCTCAGCCGCTTGGAGATGCGGTCGACATGGGTATCTACTGCAAGCGATGGGATGCCGTAGCATTCACTCAGGATGACATTGGCGCACTTGCGGCCAACCCCCGGCAGTGAAACCAGATCATCCATGGTATCCGGCACTTCATCATGGAAGCGCTCATGGATGCCCTGGGCCATCCCCTGGATTGCCTTTGCCTTGTTGTGGTACAGGCCAAGCGATGCGATGCAGTGCTCGATCTGTCTGATGTCTCCTGAAGCCAGTGCAGCAGCATCCGGGAATTGTTCAAACAGTCCGGGTGTGACTTTGTTGACACTGGCATCGGTTGTCTGGGCTGACAGTACCACGGCAACTGCCATCTCATAGCTGTTGCGGTGCACGAGTTCGCAATGGGCATCCGGAAACAGTTCATCCAGTCCATCCAGAATCTGCTGTGTCTTTTTTGCAATCATGATTTTTTGACCTTGCCCTGCTCAATCATCTCAGCAGTATAGCCCTTGTCCTGCCAGTCTTTCAGGATGCGTTCAATATAGGTCAGGTTCAGTTTCTGGTAGGCACTGGCTTCCCGCAGTGCATAGACAATCAGGTGACGGTCAATGGAGCGGTTCCAGTCACTGATCTTCTGCATCTCCGGCTGGGACAGCGGTCTGCCCAGTTCTGTTTCAAATACATCAAATAATGAAGTGTCCATGATCTCACGGTCTCTTGCCGTGTTGGTTTCAAACAGGCCGTTCAGCCGGTAGCTGATCTTCCTGCTGGATGCCCGGATCTCCAGATACTTCTTGGCACAGAGCACGGAGATTTCCTGATTGACCAGCTCAGATGGCATGCCGGTCTTCTTGGACAGTGCTTCCAGGGTGATCTCAATATGATGCTCGTTGAAAAAATCAATCAATAAAACGAGGATTGTTTCCTTCTCGTCCAATCCGAGATATTCCAGGTGATCCAGAATCCAGTCCCGGTGATTTACATAGTTCTGTTCATACCATTTCATACGAATGAATTCTCCAAAACGCATTGTCAGAAAAAACGCGTGTGCAATCATTATAGGCATATGCCGCCCCATGGGCAAGAAATTGCAAACGTCTGAGTGAAATGGTAAAATTTACAGCGGTGAGAATATGTTAAAGAGAATTATGTTTACATTCCTGACACTGCTGGTCATCTACAGCGGCGTCATTGTTGGTTATAAGATTTTTGAACCGGAGAACGCAGAAGAAATCGCAGACAGTGCCATGACTTCCTCTTCACTGGACTATGACACGCTGAAAGATTACACGCTGAACAGCGGCGCCTCTGCCATTCATTACTACTTCTTTGGCAGTTCCAAGACAAATGACTCTCTCTATGTCATGAATACCGTGCTGAGAAGCGTAAACCGTGATACCTCGGTTGATCTCAGTACTTTAATTGAGTATGTTGATATCTCAAGTCTTGAAGATACTGGCACCACCCAGCGTCTGAAAGATGACTGGACAGTCTCTACCTACCCTGCCTTTGTGGCATGTCAGGTACAGGACGGACAGATCGTCATCCTGAACAAGCTGGAATGGAATGCCAATTCACCTATGAGTGAAGACAACATCATCCAGTGGCTGGTTGAAAACGGACTGTATGACGGATCCACACCAGATCTGATCGCTACTCCTTCCGCGTAAGTCGAAGGCAATGGATCAATCGTCCATTGCCTTTTCTGTACCTATTTTCTTGAATTCTGAATCTGTTCTTTCAATGTGCTGAACAGCTGCTCCGTATTGATCGGCTTGGAGAGATGGGCATTCATGCCGGCCTTGCGGGTAATCTCACGGTCTTCATCAAATGCGTAGGCCGTCATTGCAATAATCGGGATCTTCCGGACATCAGGACGGTCCAGTGCACGGATTGCCCTGGTCGCTTCGACACCATCCATGACCGGCATGCGGATATCCATCAGGATTGCATCATAAGTGCCTGGCTTTGCATTGCTGAAGAGCTTCAGTGCCTCTTCACCATTGACTGACGGTGTCACATTCATGCCTTCCAGTTTCAACAGCTCTGTAACAATCTGACGGTTCAGCAGATGATCTTCCGCCACCAGGATGGAACATCCTTCCAGACTGAAGCTGTCAGATTTCTGTTCTTTGGGCTGGCGTTTCGTGACTGGTTTTGACTCTGGCTGTCTGCGGAACTGGTAAGTAAAGGTCACAATAAATTCAGAGCCTTCTCCAAGCTTACTTCTGGCAGTGATGTTGCCGCCCATGGCATTGGCAATCCGCTTTGACAGTGCAAGGCCAAGACCGGTTCCCTGCACCGCACCTGTTACATTGGTGCGCTCCTGTTCAAACGGCTTGAAGATCCGCTCTTTCAAGAATTCTTCGCTCATGCCGCAGCCGTCATCCTTGATGATGATCTGATCCGTAGAGAGATTTCCCTCTGCCTTCAGATGCTTGAAGCGCATGGTGACATGACCGCCGACCGGCGTATACTTGCATGCATTGTTCAAGAGATTCATGAACATCTGCTGGCTCTTCAGCACATCAACATACATGACACAATTCTTCGGGAACAGTTCAATATCCGGATAGTTGACATCCTCCCGCCTATTGAATAAGCGGGAATCCCCTGACACCTACATCATGGCTCACATTCCACGAATTCAGAATGATATATCATACGGTATAAGAGGTTTCGCATGCTGCAGGTTATCAGTACTTTGTTACGCCCTGAAGGTTAGCAGCCAGTATACTTCTGCAGGACACGCCTGGCCCTTGTTTGAATCATGTATGACTGCCGCCTGCTAGAATCCAAAGCAGGCCCGGCAGCTGATGTGCTGGTTCTTCATGTTCTGTATTAAATCTGTGTGCAT
>JAKVJO010000012.1 GCA_022486935.1 Solobacterium sp.
GGGGCATATCTGATTGCGTCCAGTGATCCAGGAGATCAGATCGCCATCTTCTCTGACATGGTGGTGTATTCCTCCTATGCGGCAATTCTGATCCAGGCATTCATGGATCTCAACATGGCATTCAACCAGTACCCAAGAGCGGCAGTATCTGCAGAGCGGATCCTGCAGGTGCTTGATACAAAGACAGATGTGACAGATGGAACAGACAGTGAGCCATTACAGGGGAAGGGAACTCTGGAGTTTCAGCATGTCTTTTTCCGCTATCCTGGCGCAAGATCTGATGTACTGCATGATATCTCGTTCAAGGTGGAAAGCGGGAAGACCTGTGCCATCATCGGATCGACCGGTTCCGGCAAGAGTACATTGATCAACCTGATCCCAAGGCTCTATGATCCCCAGGCAGGCAAGATCCTGATTGATGGCGTGGATATCAGAGAACTGTCACTCAAACATCTCAAAGATACAATCGGCTATGCCTCACAGAAGGCAGTTCTGTTACGGGGCACTGTCGCATCCAATGTGGCCTATGGCGACAATGATCAGCTGCCAAGAACAGATGCCGACATTACAGAAGCACTGGCCACTGCCCAGGCACTTCCATTTGTGGAACGCATGGATCATGGCATTGACTCTGAAATCTCAAGAGGCGGCACTTCCGTCTCCGGCGGTCAGCGCCAGCGGCTTTCCATCGCAAGATCAATCTGCTGGCATCCTCAGATTTACCTGTTTGATGATACGTTTTCCGCACTGGACTTTGAAACAGACCGGCGTCTGCGCATGGCGTTGAGTCAGAACCATCATGATGTCACAACTCTCCTGGTAGCACAGCGGATCGGTACCATCCGTGACGCAGATAACATACTGGTGCTGGATCAGGGCAGGATTGTCGGACAGGGCACCCACAGCCAGCTGATGCATACCTGTAAGATCTACCAGGAGATTGCCCGCACCCAGCTGTCAGAACAGGAGCTTGCATAACATGGCAAAAGAAACCTACGAACTTGGCTCAGTGACCATGAAGACGCATCTTGGCGGCCCAAGAGACAAGGCGGCAGAGAAACCGCATGATTTCAGGAATGCCTGGAAGATGTTATTGAAGTATGGCAGAAAAGAACTGCCGATCCTGATCGGATCATTGATTGCAGCAGTTGCCGGTGCACTGTTCTCCTTATTCGGTCCGGCAAAGCTCAGTACGATTACCGACATGGTCAGTGACGGCATCTCAACCGGTGTGTTTGATCTTTCTGCGATTACCCACATCGGCTTGAATCTTCTGATGCTGTATGGGTTCAGCTTCGGACTCATGTACCTGCAGAACTTTCTCATGGTGTCACTGTCACAGCGCATGGGATTCTCCATGCGGGATGACTGCTCCAGAAAACTGAACCGGCTTCCATTATCACGGTTTGATTCAGAGAACTTCGGCGATCTGATGTCCAGAGTCACCAATGACATTGATACGATTACCGATGCAATGCGCATGGCACTTGCGGAAGTGGTATCTGCCGCAACACTGTTCATCGGTTCCGTGATTCTGATGTACCGTACCAATTCACTGCTGGCATCCATTGCGATTGTCTCCAGTCTTGGCGGCTTCCTGTTAATGACGCTGATCATCCGCAAATCGCAGAAGTACTTCTCCGGCAACTCGTATTATCTGGGACTGATCAACGGACATATCGAAGAGATCTTTGCGGCTCACCCGATTGTCAAATCATTCAACGGCGAACTGGAAGAGCGGAAACACTTCATGGAGTATAACGATCACCTGTATGAGAATGGTTGGAAGTCACAGTTTCTTTCCGGAATCATGATGCCGGTCATGGAGTTTGTCGGCAACTTCGGCTATGTGGCAGTCTGTGTAGCCGGTGCTGTCATGGCAAGAGAGGGCATCATTACCTTCGGTACGATTGTGGCATTCATTGTCTACGTCAAACTGTTCACCCAGCCGCTTGGCCAGGTGGCGCAGTCAGCGACCAGTCTGCAGTCAGCAGCCGCTGCTTCAGAACGTGTCTTTGCATTTCTGGATGAACCGGAAATGGAAGATGAATCAGAAAAGAAAAATGACTTTGTGCCTCATAAGGGCCATGTCTCTTTTGATCATGTGAAGTTCAGCTATGTGAAAGGTCATCCGATCATCCATGATTTCTCTGTGGATGTGAAGCCGGGTGAGAAGGTGGCCATTGTCGGACCGACCGGTGCCGGCAAGACGACGATTGTCAATCTCTTGATGCGCTTCTATGAACTCGATGGCGGAACCATCACGATTGACGGCATGGATATCTCAAAGATGACCAGAGAAAACGTACACCGGATGTTCGGCATGGTGCTGCAGGATACCTGGATCTTTGAAGATACAATCAAAAACAACATCATCTACTCCAAGCCCGGCGTCACTGATCAGGAAGTGGAAGATGCGTGCATTGCAGTTGGTCTGGACTCCTTTATCCAGTCGTTGCCGGATGGCTACAATACCATTCTGAAAGATGACTCCAACCTGTCTGCCGGTCAGCGCCAGTTATTGACCATTGCAAGAGCCATGGTCGCCGATCAGCCATTGCTGATCCTGGATGAAGCGACTTCTTCTGTCGATACCCGCACAGAGCAGGCAGTGCAGAATGCCATGGATACATTGACAACCGGCCGTACTTCCTTCACAATTGCCCATCGCTTATCTACGATCCGCAGTGCAGATATGATCCTGGTCATGAACAATGGAGGCATTGTTGAAAAGGGTACGCATGAAGAACTTCTGGCAAAGAAGGGCTTCTACAGCAAGCTCTGGCAGAGCCAGTTTGTGAAAGCTGAGCAGTTATAAACATGCTGGCATAATCTGCAGGAATCTGGCGTCATTGTACGCGGGTCACTCTTTCCAGTCTGGTAGAATAGACAGGAATTCAGAGGGAGACAGAAAACCGAATGACCCATTACTATACCGCCATTATGTTTCTCTGCGTCTTTTCCATGATTGTCATGGAGTACTGCATCAATATCAGCAGTACGCTTGCCCATAGCAGAAAACATCTGTTCAAACTGCTGTTTATATGTGTGATCGTTGCCGCTTTCTGCGAATGGCTGGGTATCATACTGCAGTCAACTGGAAGTTATACCGTGATCCTCCATGCCGCAGTCAAGGCAATTGAACTGTCCATTGCCCCATTCACCGGTTACATCATCGGCTATGTGATCAACGGCCATGAGAATAAACCGGTCCTGTATTTCCTTCTGGTGCACGCCTTGCTGGAAGTGCTCTCGGCATTTACCGGCTTCATCTATCATGTCGACAGTATGAGTCTTTACACCCACGCGTCCTGTTACTGGATCTACGTGCTTGCCTATGTCGTTTCCATCTTCTACTGTATGTTTGCAGTCGTGAAAAACATGCACCGCTACCAGTACAACGGTGTGACGCTCCTGGCATTGATTACCGTCTTTCTGACCAGCGGTCTGGTGATCCAGACAGTATACCCGGAACTGAAAGTGGATTATATCTGTATCGGCATCACGTCGATCCTGCTGTATATCTTCACGCTGGAAATGATCCAGCAAAATGATGAACTGACCGGACTGATCAACCGTAGGGGCTATGACAACTACATTGCACACCTGGAAGAACCATGCGTGATTATCTTCTTCGATGTCGATCACTTCAAGAATATCAATGACCAGTACGGCCACTCCTTCGGAGATGAATGCCTGAAAGAGGCCGGCAGTGCACTGCTTACTGCTTATGCAGAATATGGAAAGTGTTTCCGGATCGGTGGCGATGAGTTCTGCGTCATTCTCAGTAAGAAACTCGATGAAGTGGAATCACTGAACTCCGTATTCTTCAAAGAAATGGACCGGCTCAGGCATCAGGAAAAGCGTCTGCCGTATGTATCAGCCGGCTATGTATACTTTGACCCAAAATCCAGAAGTATCCATGAAGCAGTGGAAGAAGCGGATCAGATGATGTACAGGTACAAGCAGGAACATCGTTCCATTGAACAGCAGTGAGGATGCCTGCTGTTTTTTATTCGGCAAAATGAAAGTTATCCGGATAGACTGTTCCATCTTTTGGAGCATTGCTGAAGATGGACTCAAAGGAGTCAAGCGGTTCAAAGCGGCAGAACGCCTGCAGGTCTTCCTTGGAGTTATCAATCAAGAGACAGCTGTGACGGGAATGATGCATAGCTGCCAGCTTCACGTCTCTGGTTTCGGTTTCAACGTTATAGGTCATATTGTCAGGAATGCTGCAGGCAACACAGGAGATAAAGCAGCGGTCATAGTTGAACTGGCTGACCTGCTGCACTGCAGCGGTACCAAGGCTCATTGCATACTCCCGGGAGTAGATGCCGCCGATGGTGATAATCTCTGCCTTGATCGAATCATCCAGCTGGGCAATCAGCAGATTGTTATGGGTGATGATTTTGATCGGTCTGTTTTTCAGATACTGGATCATCGGCACAATAGAAGATCCGCCATCCAGGAAGATGCACTCTCCATCCTGTACGATAGAACTGGCCAGCTGGGCTGCTTTCCGTTTGGCCTCCGGATGTACCTGCAGTCTTGAATGCATATGGATTTCAGAACTGCGGGTCAATATCCCGCCGCTCAATGGCTTGATTGCGCCGCCCGGTACCCGCTTGATCTTTCCCTGGGCTTCCAGGTTCTGCAGATCTCTTCTGGCAGTTGCTTCAGAGACGCTCAGCTTTGAAACAAGATCAGCGAGACTGACAAAGTTATCCTGGTCCAGCTGACTGATAATCCATTCTTCCCGCTCATATCCGCGCATAAATAACGTCTCCTTTTTACTAATTATAACGTAGAAATGATTGAAATCAATCAAATAGTTGAAGGAAATCCATCAGTAAATGATTGACATCAATCAAATTATGATGAATACTGAGCATGCAAACAAGAAGGAGGGTTTGAAATGACACCCACAAAGAACGCATCAGAAATGACTACAAAGGAACTGGCATCCTACATTGACTACTCGGTACTGAAGCCGGAGTTTACGGAAGAAGAGATTATCAACCTGACCAAGGATGGTGCTGCACTGGGCTGTGCCACCATCTGCATCAATCCTGCCTATATCGAGCTGTGTGCTCCATATGTCAAGGGAACTGACACCATGCTGTGCCCGGTAACGGACTTCCCGTTCGGCGACAGCTCCACTGCAAGCAGAGTCGAACAGATCAAGGCTGCAGCCAGCTATGACATCGTCAAAGAAGTCGATATTGTCATGAACTTCGGCATGCTGAAAAGCGGCAAGTATGATGCTGTTACAGCAGATCTCAAAGCCTGTGCAGACGCTGCCCATTCCATGGGCCATGAACTGAAGGCCATTCTGGAAACAGATGCCCTCACAGAAGAAGAGATCAAGGCAGGCTGTGCATGCATCATCAACAGCGGTGCAGACTTTATCAAGACCAGTACCGGATTCTTGACCGGCCATGATAACAAGGGTGCAGCACCGGAAGTGATTGCCCTGATCATGAAAGAAAACAATGGACGCTGCAAGATCAAGGGGAGCGGCTGTATCCGCACCCGTGAGCACTTTCTGCAGCTGATTGACATGGGAATTGACCGTATGGGAGTCGGTTACAAGTCTGTACCGGTTGTCCTTGGTCTCAACCGCTGAGTCACAATTGATTGACTGTACTGCACCTGCTCAGGGTATAATTCCTGTAAGAGAAAGCAGGAATAACGCACATGAAAAAATCACTGATCCTACCAAGCATCTGTATCTTTGCCGGCATTGCACTGACGGTGATTTCCTTCATTGTCCTGCCCAACAACGTTGTGACGCAGTTCTCCATCGGCGGCGGGGGAGTAACTACAACACCGAAGATCCTGGCAGTTGCCATCTCGGCAGTGATTGCCATCGGCGGCGGCTTTCTGGCAGTATCCAATGTGGATGATTCCAGCAAGTGCAGGCGCAGTATGCTGGTCTCTGTGATCGGCATTGCCGTATTTGTCGTCATGCTCATCATCAACCGCTGAGCAGGAACATCAATGATTCATGTATGACAGCACTGAGAAATCGGTGCTGTTTTGTGTTGCAAAACAGTTGCTTTCACTGGCGTGCATGCATGTGAAAAACAGGGTCATGCAGGCATGAGCCAACGGCAAAACGATGACAATTATGTGAAATTGTTGACATGTAACCGTTTACATGTGAAATATTTAACGAAACCTGTTGCATTGCTCCAAAACGGGTCTATTATTTTCACCGGAAATGCTAAGGGATTCACAACTCCCGGCATTCAAAAAAAGAAAGAGGAAGAAAACTCATGTCAAAGAAGATCGTGTTAGCTGGTGCCTGCCGCACCCCAATCGGAAAAATGGGCGGCGCATTGAGCACAGTTCCAGCAGTGGAACTTGGTGCTGTTGTCATCAAAGAGGCAGTGAAGCGTGCCGGTTTGAAACCGGAACAGATTGATCAGGTGTACATGGGCAATGTCATCCAGGCTGGCCTTGGCCAGAACCCGGCAAGACAGGCTTCCCTGAAAGCAGGCCTTCCGGTAGAGTGCCCGGCAGTTACCATCAATGTCGTATGCGGCTCCGGTCTGAACTGCGTGAATATGGCAGCTGAAATGATTGAAGCAGGCGATGCGGATATCGTCGTTGCCGGCGGAATGGAATCCATGAGCGGTGCACCGTATGTACTGCCGCATGCAAGATTCGGCTACAGGATGAATACGCCGAAAGACGGACTGGTTGATGCGATGGTTCATGACGCACTCTGGGATGCCTTCAATGATTACCACATGATGATCACTGCAGAGAATGTTGCCGAGCAGTGGCATCTTACCCGCGAAGAACTCGATGAGTTCTCTGCAAACTCCCAGAATAAGGCTTGCGAAGCACAGAAGGCAGGACGCCTCAAGGATGAGATCGTTCCGGTCGCTGTCAACATGGGCAAGAAGAAGGGCATCGTCAATGTCGATACCGACGAAGGTCCGCGTGAAGGTCAGACTCCGGAAGTACTTGCCAAGCTGAGATGCTGCTCCGGCAAGGAGGGCGGTGTCGTTACCGCCGGCAACGCATCCGGTATCAATGACGGCGCTGCTGCAGTGGTTGTCATGAGCGAAGAAAAAGCAAAAGAACTCGGCATCACTCCGATGGCTACCTGGGTTGCAGGATGCCTGGCTGGCGTTGATCCGTCCATCATGGGTGTCGGCCCGGTTGCCGCATCAAAGAAAGTCATGAAGCGTACCGGTCTTACCATTGATGACTTCGATCTCTATGAAGCCAACGAAGCATTCGCAGCACAGAGCTGTGCAGTTGCCAAGGAACTGAAGTTTGATCCGGCCAAGCTGAATGTCAATGGCGGTGCCATTGCCTTCGGCCATCCAGTAGGCGCATCCGGAACGAGAATCCTGGTCACACTGCTCTATGCAATGCAGCAGAAGAATGCACACAGAGGACTTGCAACACTGTGCATCGGCGGCGGTATGGGATGTGCAACCGTTGTCGAGCGGGACTGATATGAGCTTCGTAGACTATACCGTTAACGGCAGCACCGGATTGATTACAATCAACCGTCCGACTGCCATGAACGCCCTGAACACCAGCGTGCTGAATGATCTCAATGAGGTCATTGACGCTGTCGATCAGAGTGTGATCCGCTGTCTGATCATTACCGGTGCCGGTGACAAGTCATTTGTCGCAGGTGCAGATATCGGTGAGATGTCCAGCCTCAGCAAGTCTGAAGGCGAAGCATTCTCCAAACTTGGCAATGATCTGTTTCTGAAGATTGAAGCACTGCCGATTCCAGTCATTGCGGCAGTGAATGGATATGCACTGGGCGGCGGCTGTGAGCTGGCCATGGCATGCGACTTCCGCATTGCCTCAGCCAACGCAGTATTCGGTCAGCCGGAGACAGGCCTTGGAATTACCCCGGGCTTTGGCGGAACCCAGCGTCTTGCAAGACTGGTTGGTTCAGGCTATGCAAAGCAGATGATCTACACTGCCAGAAACATCAAGGCAGATGAAGCACTGCGCATTGGCCTCATCAACAGTGTCACCGCACCGGAAGAACTGCTCCCGCTGGCGGAAAAACTCGCTTCCCAGATCGGAGCCAACGCCCCGATTGCCGTAAGACATGCAAAGCATGATATCAACGAAGGCATCCAGCTGCCGATCAGAAAGGCAGTGGAAGTCGAAGAGAAACAGTTCGGTGACTGCTTTGAAACACATGACCAGAAAGAGGGCATGAGCGCCTTTCTGGAAAAGCGGCGTGAGAAGAACTTTACGAATCAGTAACCAATAGAAGAGGAAGAAAACAGATATGAAGGTTGCAGTAATCGGCGCCGGCACAATGGGCCGGGGAATCGCACAGACATTTGCCCAGTGCGATCAGGTTGAAAAGGTTTATCTCTGCGATATTGAACTTGAATACGCAGAATACGGACTGAAGAAGATCGTCAGTGTCTTCTCCAACCGCATCGCAAAGAAGAAGATGACCCAGCAGGAAGCCGGGAAGATCCTCTCCAAGATTGTGACCGGTACAGATGAGATCGCAACCGATCCGGATCTCGTTGTTGAAGCAGTCATTGAAGACATGGAAATGAAGAAGAAGCTCTTCAAGCACCTGCAGAATGAAATTGTCACCAATCCAGACTGCATCTACGCATCCAATACGTCTTCCCTGTCCATCACCGAAATCGGTGCAGGTCTGAAGAAGCCGATCGTCGGCATGCATTTCTTCAACCCGGCTCCAGTCATGAAGCTCGTTGAAGTCACTGCCGGTCTGAATACACCGGATGAAACTGTTGAAACCGTCAAGGAAATCTCTGCAACCCTCGGCAAGACTGCCGTACAGGTACAGGAAAGCGCCGGCTTCGTTGTAAACCGTCTGTTGATTCCGATGATCAATGAAGGCATTGAAGTCTACTCCGAAGGTGTCTCAGATATCACCGGTATTGATAACGCCATGAAACTTGGCTGCAATCATCCGATGGGACCGCTGGAACTCGGTGACTATATCGGTCTTGATGTCGTACTGGCCATCATGAATGTCCTGTATGAAGAGACCGGAGATTCCAAGTACCGCCCAGCCCAGTTATTGAAGAAGATGGTCCGCGGCGGACATCTCGGTGTCAAGAAGGGCATTGGCTTCTATGATTATTCCGACGGCGGCAAAGTTGCAGTCGACCTCAAAAAGAAATCCGCAGCAGCACCTGAATCAAAATAAACAACAATCAAGCGTCAGAAAAACAGAAGAATCTGTATTCTGACGCTTTGTGCTGGATATGAAGGACAGAAAGAAACGGAGGATTAAATGAATATGGAGTTTCAGCTTGATCAGAAACATGAAATGGCCCGCAGACTGTTCAAGGAGTTTGCGGAAACAGAAGTAAAACCGCTCGCAGTCGAAACAGATGAGAAGGAAGAATTCCCGAGAGAGACCATCAACAAGATGGCAAAGAATGGATTCCTCGGAATCCCGGTTGCCAAAGAGTTCGGCGGTCAGGGATGTGATCCGCTGACTTATGTAATGTGTGTGGAAGAGCTGGCAAAGTGCTGCGGCACCACTGCAGTTGCACTGTCTGCCCATACTTCCCTGTGCTGTGATCCGATTGCCCAGTTCGGCACACCGGAACAGAAAGAGAAGTTCCTCAAGCCGCTGGCAAAAGGCGAAAAGCTCGGTGCGTTTGCACTGACTGAACCAGGTGCCGGCACGGATGCCCAGGGCGTTCAGACAAGAGCTGTTGAAGATGGCGATTCCTGGATCCTGAATGGTTCCAAGTGCTTTATCACCAACGGCAAGGAAGCTGATGTCTATGTCATCGTTGCCTATACCGATATTGTCACTGACCTCAAAGGCAGAAAGAAAAAGAAGTTCACAACCTTCCTGGTAGAGAAGGGAACTCCGGGCTTTACCTTTGGCACCAAGGAAAAGAAGATGGGTATCCGCGGTTCTGCAACTTATGAACTGATCTTCCAGGACTGCCGTATCCCGAAGGAAAACATGCTCGGTGCACGCGGCAAGGGATTCCCGATTGCCATGCATACCCTGGATGGCGGCCGTATCGGTATCGCTGCCCAGGCACTGGGACTGGCTGAAGGTGCGTTTGACCGTGCCCTTGCGTATGTCAAAGAGCGCAAGCAGTTTGGCCGTACTTTGTCTGCATTCCAGAACACCCAGTTTGAACTGGCTGATATGGCAACTGAGATCGAAGCTGCCCAGATGATGGTATACAAGGCAGCCATTGCCAAGGCTGAAAAAGAGACGTTCTCCGTTGAAGCAGCCAAGGCCAAGCTGATTGCCGCAAGAACTGCCATGGATGTTACAACCAGATGCGTTCAGCTGATGGGCGGCTATGGCTATATCCGTGAGTATGAAGTCGAACGCATGATGCGCGATGCCAAGATTACTGAGATCTACGAAGGTACATCAGAAGTACAGGAAATGGTTATTTCTGCTGCACTGCTGAAATAAGGGAAGAGGGGCAGAACATATGAAGATTGTAGTTTGTGTGAAACAGGTACCGGATACTGCCGGCGGCGTCAAGTTCAAGCCGGATGGAACACTGGACCGCAGCGCCATGCTGGCAATTATGAATCCGGATGACAAGGCAGGGCTGGAAGTAGCACTGCGTATCAAAGACAAGGATCCTGAACATGTGACAATCACTGCACTGACCATGGGCCTTCCAAAAGCATACAATGTGCTGCGTGAGGCAATGGCAATGGGCGCAGATGATGGACTTCTGATCACTGACCGTGTACTTGGCGGTGCAGATACCTGGGCAACTTCTTCTACGATTGCCGGTGCACTCAAGAACATGCAGTATGATCTGGTCATCACCGGAAGACAGGCTATCGACGGCGATACCGCACAGGTTGGCCCGCAGATTGCCGAGCATCTGAATATCCCGGTCATCTCCTATGCATCTGATGTCACGGTAGAGGGCGATTACGTCACTGCCAAGCGTCAGTTTGAAGACCGCTATCACATCATCAAGGCCAAGATGCCATGTCTGATCACTGTACTTGGCGAAGAGACCACACCGCGTTACATGACGCCGGGCGGAATCTTTGATGCGTATAACAAAGACGTTACGGTCTGGGGCAGAGCGAACCTGGATGTCGCAGATGAAAACATCGGCAAGAAGGGTTCTCCTACCGTCATTGCCAAGGCTTCCGATAAGGTAGCCAAGGGCAAGGGCACCGTGGTAACACCGGATTCTGCCGAAGAAGCCTCCCAGTACATTATTGACAGACTTGCTGAGAAGCACGTGATCTGAGCGGGAAGAGGAGAATAACATACTATGGACTTAACTGAATATAAGGGAATCTTCATCTTTGCACAGCAGGTAGACGGCAAGGTTTCAAGCATTGCCCTTGAACTGCTCGGCAAGGCGAGAGAACTTTCTGAAAAACTGGCAGACAAGACAGTGACTGCTGTACTGCTTGGCTCAAATGTTGAAGGTCTTTGCAATGAACTGGCTCAGTATGGCGCTGACCGTGTCATCCTTGTGGATGATCCATCATTGAAGGAATACTCCACTGAGCCATATACCCATGCACTGGCTTCTGTCATCAACAAGTTCAAGCCGGAGATCATGCTGGTTGGCGCAACTGCCATCGGCCGTGACCTTGGCCCGCGCACTTCCGCAAGAGTCGGCACCGGACTGACTGCTGACTGCACTCAGCTTGAGATCGGCGATTTCCCGCTGAATCCGATTCCAGGACATGAAGCAGAACAGAAACACGGGCTGCTCCTGATGACCCGTCCGGCATTCGGCGGCAATACCATTGCGACCATTGCCTGCCCGGATCACCGTCCGCAGATGGCGACTGTACGCTCTGGTGTCATGAAGAAGATCGCTCCGGCAGCAGGTGCTGAAGCAGAGATCGTCAAGTTCAACCCGGGCTTTGAGAAGAACAACTGCTACGTTGAAATTGAGAAGGTTGTCAAAGAAGTATCCACAGTCGCAGATATCCAGGATGCCAAGATCCTCGTTTCCGGCGGCCGCGGTGTTGGCTCCAAAGAAAACTTCAAACTGCTGGAAGACCTTGCAGAAGTACTGCATGGATCCGTTGCCTGCTCAAGAGCGGTCGTGGATTCCGGCTGGATGCCGAAAGAACTGCAGGTTGGCCAGACCGGTAAGACCGTGCGTCCGCATGTCTACTTTGCCATCGGTATCTCCGGTGCCATCCAGCACGTTGCCGGCATGGAAGAATCCGATATCATCATTGCCATCAACAAGGATCCGAATGCGCCGATCTTCGATGTCGCAGACTACGGCATTGTCGGTGATCTGAACAAGATTGTCCCGCTGCTGACTGCCGGACTGAAAAAAGAACTCGCAAAGAAATCCGCATAACGCAATAAGCGGTGTATCATATTGAATCAGCGCAAGAGGAAATCCAAATGGAAGAAAAAGTATATCGAATCTTTGTCATCAATCCAGGATCGACGTCAACCAAACTTTCCCTGTTTGAAAACGAGAAACTGGTATTTGAAGAAAATGTATTTCACGATTCAACTGTCCTGAGAAAACTGGGCGATATCAACAGCCAGCTCGACTACCGCATGGAGGTCATCGAACAGTTCCTCAAGGACAATCATATTGACCTTACCGGCCTCGATGCAGTGGTTGGAAGAGGCGGTGCCTGCTGGCCGATGGAAAGCGGCATCTACAACATCGACAAACAGATGATTGAAGATACCAGAAACCATGTTGCAGGTCTGTATCATGCGTCCATGCTGGGCGTACAGATGGCAGAGCGTGTCCATGACAAGTACGGTGCCAGAATGTTCACGGTTGATCCGACAGTCGTTGATGAGTATCAGGACCTTGCCAGGATTACCGGTGTCAAAGGCGTATACCGCAAGCCGGCATCCCATGTACTGAATACCAAGGAAGCTGCCAGACGCTATGCAGCATCTATTGGCAAGGAGTATGAAGATCTCAATCTGGTGGTCTGCCACATTGATGGCGGCATTACCATTTCTGCCCATGCCCATGGCCGGATGATTGACGGCAATAACGGCGGCGGCGGCGAAGGCCCGTTTACACCGACCCGCATGGGTTCCATGCCGGTAACCACCCTGACCACAGATATGAAGGATGTCACCAACGATCAGCTGCGGGTACTCTGCAGTGCCGGCGGCGGCTTCTCCAGCTGGTTCAATACTTCTGATTCCGATGTGATCCATGCCAAAGTAGAGGCTGGTGACAAGGCCTATACCAGAATCTGGCAGGCCATGGTCTACCAGATCACCAAGTGGATCGGCGCCATGAGTGTAGTGCTCAAGGGCAAGGTAGATGGAATTGTACTGACCGGCGGTTTGATGCGCTTTGATGATATTGCAAAGCAGATCGAAGACAGCTGCAGCTGGATTGCCCCGATCAAGGTATATCCTGGTGAGTTTGAACAGGAAGCCATGGCATTCAATGCACTGAAAGTACTGCGCGGACAGCTGAAGCCGAAGACCTACCTCGGCCATCCGGTCTGGCAGGGATTCAAAGACTGATTGTATTCAAGTGTAAGCAGCACAGCAGTGAAGGGTGCTGCTTTCTTAAATAAGGAGAACTGTTATGAGTAAGTCATTCAAAGATCTGTTTTCCCAGATCTCAACCTGTGAAAAGAAGAAACTGTCCGTTGCCTGCGCCCAGGATGAACCGGTGCTGGAAGCGGTCAAGGAAGCCCATGATCTGGGCATCATTGATGCGATCCTGGTTGGCGATGAAACAGAAATCAAGGCCATTGCCGCAAAGATCGACATGGATCTTTCTGATTATCAGATCATCAATGTGGAAGACAAGATTGAAGCTTCATTGACCGCCGTCAAGCTGGTCCATGACGGACAGGCAGATATGTACATGAAGGGCATCCTTGCGACAAAGGATTTCCTGAAGAGTGTACTGAATAAAGAAGTCGGCCTGAGAACCGGCAAACCGCTGTCCCATGTGGCAGTCTTTGAAATCCCGGGCATTGACCATCTGCTGTTTCTCTCAGATGTCGCATTCATCCCGTATCCAACCCTGGATGACAAGAAGGCAATGATCAACTACTGCACCGAAGTTGCCCAGGCATGCGGTGTCAAAGAACCAAAGGTCGCACCGCTTGCGGCAGTCGAAGTCGTCAACCCCAAGATGCCGGCAACCGTCGATGCAGAAGCGCTGCACCAGGCCAATCTTGACGGTGAACTCAAGGGCTGTGTCGTTGATGGACCGCTGTCACTGGATATTGCATTATACCCGGCAGCCGCAAAAGAGAAGGGTGCAGAAGATCGGCCATGCGCTGGCAAGTCCGATATCCTGATCTTCCCGGATATCCACAGCGGCAATATTACCTACAAGGCAATCGGCCATATGGTACCCAATGTCAAAGCTGGGGCCATGCTGACAGGAACCTCCGCTCCGGTCATCCTGACATCCCGTTCTGATTCCAAGGATGTCAAAGTCAACTCGATCTGCCTGGCAGCGATCCTGTCCGAGCATATCAAACACAATCATTGATCTGATCAAACTTCCGGCCTTCCAAAAGAATGACTGGAAGTTTTCTTATAACTGACACATGATTCTCATCTTCATACCACTATAATGAAGACATCAGACAGGAGGATATTGATATCATGGGCTTTCCAAAGGAGTTTCTCTGGGGCGGTGCGACCGCTGCCAATCAGTACGAGGGCGGTGTCTTTGAAGGCGGTGCAGGCCTGTCTACGGCGGATGTCATGACCAATGGCTCCCACACCGTACGAAGACAAGTCACCTGGAAAAAGAGCGACGGTACAATCGGCTCAACCCCGCTGTGCTTTGGCTCCAGTGAGCGCCACTTACCCGAAGGTGCAGTTCCCTGCATTATTGAAGGAAACCAGTATTACTATCCTTCCCATATTGCATCAGACTTCTATCACCATTACAAAGAAGATATCAGACTCTGTGCAGAAGAAGGCTTCAAGTGTTTCCGGCTTTCCATCAAGTGGTCCAGGATCTTCCCCAACGGCGATGATGACAAACCCAATGAGGCAGGTCTGCAGTTCTATGACCATGTCTTTGATGAATGCAGAAAGTACGGCATTGAGCCGTTAGTCACACTCTCGCACTACGAGACGCCGCTGTCGCTGGCCATCCGGTATAACGGATGGAATGACAGGCATCTGGTACAGGCATTTGTAAAGTATGCCAGCACCTGCTTCAGATACTACCAGGGCAAGGTGAAGTACTACCTGACCTTCAACGAGATCAACTGCATTGATGCGGCCCCGTATGTAACTGCCGGACTGATACACGCTGACCCGCAGAATATTGCCAATGCCGCATTCCATCAGTTTCTGGCCTCTTCACTGACTGTGAAAGAAGCACATGAACACTTTCCAGAACTGAAGATCGGCATGATGCTGGCATATGGGCCGGTATATGGCTATACCAGTGATCCAAAGGACCAGCTGCTGGCAAAGCAGGCAGAAGACGCAACGCTGTTCTACAGCGATGTACAGATGCTGGGAAAATATCCAAATTACAAACTGGAAGAATACAGACGCAATGGCATTACACTGCCAACACACCAAGACGATCTTAAAACGATTGCGTCATTTCCCTGTGACTTCCTGAGCTACAGCTGCTATGGCTCCCATGTAGTAACGACACACATGGATGAAGATACCAAAGCCGGAGAAGGCAATGGTGCCATGAGCAGAACGGTAGCCAACCCATACCTCAAGACCAATGCCTGGGGCTGGGCAACAGATCCGGACTGCCTGAGAATTGCGGCCAATACGTTCTATAACCGCTATCACTGTGATCAGTGGTGTGTCGAGAACGGCATTGGCTGGAATGATGTGCTGGAAGACAATACCGTCCATGATTCCTACCGTATTGACTACATGAAGGCCAATATCAAATCACTCAAAGAAGCTGCAGAGATTGATGGCATTCCAATGATGGGCTATCTGTACTGGGGCTGTGTGGACATGGTATCCAATGGCGAAGGCGAGATGGCCAAGCGCTACGGCCAGATCTATGTAGATGCCGATAACCATGGTCAGGGATCTATGAAGCGGTTATGCAAGGATTCCTACTACTGGTACCAGAAGTGCATCCAGTCCAACGGAGAACATCTCGACTGAAGCAGAATTCAGGAATGATTGTTCCGAATGCGCTATCATACAGATAGAGGAAAAGGAGACTCATATATGGAACAGAATCTGAAAGAATACCTGGTAGAAGAAACCCATCAGCTGATGGCTGCACCGTCCTGCTGCAAAGACGCAAAGGATGCTGCCAAGCACTGGCTCGACAGCCTGGATACCCCGGACGAGCCGAAAGCAACAGAAGCGTATCTCAACGAACTGGCAGAAGACATCCTGCCGATTGATGATCTGATTGCTTTCTGCAGCTCTGAGCAGGGCGAACAGCTATTTGGCAAAGAGCGTGCCGCTGCAGCAGCAGCCCATGGCAGAGAACTGAAGCACAATGGTGCAAAGTACTGCGACTGTGCAGCATGTTCTGCCGCAGAAGCAATCCTTTCCAAAAAAGAAGAACTGCTCAAAGACTGAAATCAAAACAGGGCATCCGCAAGGATGCCTTTACTACGCCTTGATCATCAAAAGAAATTTCAGCATATGAGCGGTATATTCATCTGTACAAAGATCTCAAAGCTGCAGCAAGGGAGCAGGGAGTCAGCGTCAGCCGGTACATCAGTTACAACATGGCAGACAAGATCCGTGCAGACGCGGAGATTCACCGGCAGAAGTTGAAGGACGACAAGACGAAATAAAGCAGGCAGCTGATCACGGCTCATCAATTTGAGAGTTGGTCAGTTGCCTTTTTATGTGGCTGTTTTGTCCCGGCACAAAATTCCGTGCCGGAAATCAGCACGCTTTTTGGGAGGGCGGCTTCTCCTGCTTCTGATTGGCAGGCAAGGGTTCTGCCTGTTTCTGATGTAACAGCGTGAAGTGACGCTGACATAGACTCAGTTCAATGATACAATTCGGATAAACATACCGGTTATTACCGCGGGGGGGAGAAGTCATGAAAACGAAGAAACCACTGGAGTGTCTGTTCCGGTCACTCACTGCGATGGCGGTCGCTGTCAGTATTGTCAGTTACGCTGTTCCAGTCACCAAGGTTGAAGCAGATGGAGGACTGATTGAAATAACAGTTAACGAAGATGGGTCGTGTACCGGACTCCGTAATTGGGAATCATGCGGGCTTGCTGGAAGCACTGTGTATATTAGCAATATGGATATTAATGCTAATTACCATATAACTAATCAAAGCACACACGATATACATCCAGTGGCATTCAATTACTTTAATCAACGTATTACAAACCTGTATTGTATTGGAGGCTCATATAGCGGCGGTGATGCAGGAACGAATCCGTATACTTACGTCGAATCTAATGGGACGATACAAGGTGGAAATTATAGTGGAGAAATTCATAATCGCGGAACAATTGAAGACGGAACATTCAAGGATGCTGAAAATTCGGGTAATATCAGCGGCGGATTATTCACTGGTGATGTAACTAATCGTGGTACTATCTCCGGCGGCATATTTTTGATTGAACCTGAAAACATGGACGGCGGATCAGCCTCCCCTTCGCTTCGGACACTTACAATGGTGAATGGAACGGTCGATAATACCAATGGCGCAACAACAGTCTATGTTGTTTCTGATGGATATGAGGCTACTGGAACCAGTGTTTCCATTACTGCCGACACTCATGCAACGGATCAGTTTAACAAATGGGAGTCTACTGTTAGCGGGCTGCTATCAGACACGGTTAGCCAAAGCACACCAGCTACATTTATCATGCCTAATGAAGATGTCACCCTTACCGCACTATATGGCCCGCACTTTACAGGTGACACTTCCATGAGCCTGACAGCGGGATATGCGGCTGCGGAGACAGGTGCCTACACGACATCCGGCACTGGAACGATCACTGTGTCCAAAGTATCCGGCAATGATCTGATCACATACGGTACGGATAATAAACTGCACATTGCAGCGGGCCTGCCTGCAGGTTCGTATCCGGTCGTCCTTAACGCCACGGATGATGTTGGCACTACAGAGCTGACGTTTACTTTGAACGTTTCTGATGCTCCTGTTGTTGAGTCTGTCGCTGAGCCTTCCGCCAGAGATGCTTCCTTCCTTGTTACCTTCCTCGACCAGTATGGCAATACCGTCAAAGTAGAGTGGGTGAAGTACGGAAAGAGTGCAACGCCTCCTACCGGCTACGGGACTTACTCTGGCTACACGAACGTCACTGCCAACATCGATCTAAGGCCTGAAGCTGGATCCGCTGGCTCAAGCAAGTACCGTGTACCAAATACTGCTGATAAAGGCTGACTCCGGCAGGAGAATACATGCTCATATAAATGATATATGCAGGGAGAATAATCTGTGGCAGTGATGCTGAGATGTTCTCCTTTTAGTTTGCTTATGAATTCAGTTCACTCTTCACACTGGCCGAAGGAGCACAGTGATAGTGCTTCTGATTGGCGCGGTAGAATGCCGAGTAGTCATTGAAGCCGCAGGAGGAAGCGGTCTCTGATGCACTCATGCCGGATTCCAGATACTGGTGTGCTGTCAACAGACGCTTTGCCATGATATAGCGGTGAATGGAGATACCCATGACTGATTTGAATTCCCTGAGAAGATGCTGCGTACTGAAGTGGGCAGTCTCTGCCAGCAGGGAAAGCGGCAAATCTTCTGACAGATGTTCATTGATATAGCGGATGACATCATCGACCGGTTTTGAGATCGGCTGTGCCTGGGCTGAGACGGTACCGTTTCTGGCAATTTGGTTCAGAATGGCAAACACTTCCATGAGCAGTCCCTGTTCCATGGTGGAGTGATAATCAGGATTGTGATTACTAAAGATTCTCGTGCATGTTGGAACTCAGAGAAAATGGTTTGGGAGAGCGATAGAGATCGACAGTAAGTATCATGTTTGTCTTCGATGTGTTTTTTCTGTTTTATATTTGACATCCTTGTTCTACAAATGTAGACTATAAGTATCTACAAGTGTAGACAGGAGAACCTGATATGCAGAAACTGAGTGAAGCAGAATACGAACTTGCGACAATCATCTGGCAGAAACAGCCGATCGAATCCGGTGAACTGGCTCAGATCTGTGAGAAACAGATGGGCTGGAAACGCTCTACAACTTATACGCTTCTGAAACGGATGATTGAAAAGGAAGCGGCAGAGAATACCAATACCATGGTGACCATGAAACTGTCCAAGGAAGAAGTGGACAGGGAGAATGCAGAAGATCTGATTCAGAAGTCTTATCAGGGATCTCTGCCGATGTTTATTGCGGCCTATACAAAGGGCAGAAAACTGAGTGAGGAAGAAGCGGCAGAACTGAAGATACTCATTCGAAGGAGCGAAGGCAGATGAACACGTATACGCTCTTGAACATGACTGTCTCCGGCAGTATCGCCATCCTGCTGATTCTGGTTCTGCGCAGACTGATGGTACATATGCCGAAGCGGTATGCCTGTAATGCCTGGATCGCTGCAGTGATTCCATTATTGATCCCATTCCGGTTCACCATCTCGGTACCATCTTCTTCCAGTCCTGTTTCAACTATTGCCTCACAGCTTCATCAGCTGAATACGGTGCAGACTGCAGCACCTGTCACAGAACCTGCAGTGCAGTCAGTCTCAGTCTCCAGTATCCTGTTTGATCTCTGGCTGATCGGTCTTGTGGTTTATCTTCTGGTACAGCTGGTGCAGTATCTGAATCTGCGGAAGCTGACGTCCAGTGCCGTACATCTCAAAGACCATATTTATCTTGTGAAGTCTGCAGGCTCGCCATTCACCATGGGCCTGTTTCAACCTGATATCTTTGTCACTGATCCAGCTGAAGCAGATAATGAATACATCATTGCCCATGAACAGATGCACATTGCCCGCCATGACAGCTGGTATAAACTGCTTGGGGTTGTGACAGTTGGCATTCACTGGTTCAACCCGCTGGTATGGATCGCATTCAGATGCTTCGAAACAGACCAGGAAATGGCCTGTGATGAAGCAGTGGTACAGACCATGGATCATGATGATGTGATTGCCTATTGCGATACATTGATCAGCCATGCGACCTGTCAGCCATCCATACATGTCACCCGATTCAGTGATTCCGGTAAAGAGATTTCCGGCAGGATCCGCAATCTGACACTGCATAAACATGCCCGCCCGCTTCAGATCACTGCAACAGTGCTGTGCATGGCGCTGATTGCCGGCTGCGGGATGAGCAGTACTGTCACAAGTGCATCTGCTGAATCCTCTGTCAGTATCCCGGAAACTGCAGCACTCGTCAGTAATGATAATGGCATTGCCGTCTTTGCCGGGTCATCCAATACCTGGTATTCCATCTTCCAGTCGTTCGGTGTTGAAAATGACAGGACTTCCAATCTTCAAGCAGAAGAACCAATGCCTTCCATGGCTGACTCCTCTCTTGTCGCAGATATGTCAGTTCAGTACTACCCGGATCATTGCAGTGATTCTGGCTGCAGTATCACGGTAAGGCAGTACTACTTTGCAAGTACCAGCCAGGACGCTTCTCAGCATGGCTATGCCGAGTGGAATCAGGGACCTGTCATCAATGGCTATCAGCTGTACTACACCGATATCAATTCAGATCAGCTGGTTGAAAGCGGAATGAGTCAGAAAGAAGCGGATCAGATCTATCAGAGCATTGATCAGCATGTCATCATCGGAACGGTTGATCTTTCAAAAGTGACGGATCAGCTTCAGTCTGAATCACTCACCTCATCCATTACTGCTGAACCGCTTGAGACAGTCCAGCTGCCGCTGGTGAATGCAGAGATGACCAATGGGTATCTCGATTCTTCCAATCATTATGGCGAAGACTTCACTGATCCGGATAACAGCCAGGCTGAGGTGCTGGCAGTCATGAATGGAACAGTTGTAGAAACCGGCAATCATGATCCGCAGGGCGATTACCTGATCGCAAAAACAGACAGCGGCATCTATGTCGAATACGCCAATCTCGGTACTGTCAGTGTCAAACAGGGAGATGCTGTATCTGCCGGTTCAACAGTGGGAAGACTTGGCATGAGCGGTGCCTCTACCGCTCCGCATGTACATATTGCAATCCGCGGCATCCCGGAAGGCAGTACAGAAAACCTGCTGTCTCACTTCACCGGTGCACCATTGGAAGGAGATACCGTCTACACTATTCAATAATAATGTTGATAAAGTCCACATAAATGAATACTCTGTTCTCCGGAGGGTTATTATGAACACTTCAGAGATCAGAGTTTTTAATCGCTACTACGACAGGCTGCTTGGTGTGTTCAGTGAGCGTGCCCTGGATACTGCCTATACCATGCCCCAGGCAAGAGTTATCGGGGAGATCTACCGCAATCCCGGGATCAGTGCCAATCAGATTGCCGGCTATCTGGAAATGGACCGCAGCTATCTTTCCAGAATGCTGAGGAAGATGGAAACAGAAGGGACCATTGAGCGCAGGCCTTCCACAGAAAGTCAGAAGATCAAGTGTCTCTATCTGACCAAAGCTGGTAACGTACAGGCAGATCTGTTGGAACAGCGCTCAGATGAACGCATCCAGCATCAGCTGAACGCTCTGAGCAAACAGGATATCCAGCTGCTGATCAGGGATATGCAGGAAATCAAAGAGATCCTGACTAATGTATTCAGTGAATCATATCCAGATAAACAGGAGAAGAAAGATGATTGAAATCAAAGATGGAACAATGTAACTGGATCAGGTGAAGCAGCTGATCATTGAATATGATCAGTTTCTGGGGAGAGACCTTTCATTCCAGAATATTGACGCAGAACTGAAGGATCTTGAAGAAAAATATGCCGGCAGTGAAGGAAGACTGCTTGCAGCAGTGGATGAAAGCGGCAGGGCGGTCGGCTGTGTGGCCTACCACAGACTGAGCGATACCCGGTGCGAGATAAAGCGGCTGTATGTTCAGCCCTCATGCCGTGGTGAGCATGCAGGAAGAAGACTGGCAGAACACATCATTGCGCTGGCCGCGGAAGATGGCTATCAGGACGTGGTGCTGGATACCATTGAACCGCTGAAACATGCGATTGCTCTCTATGAATGCCTGGGATTCAAGCGGATTGATGCGTATTACCATAATCCGATGGACGATGTGATCTACATGGAAAAGGTACTCAGCCAAGCGAAACAGTGATGAGTCACATGCAGACATGAACACTTCAATGGAAATCGATCGGGATCGATAGTATCATAGTGCAGTGAACTAAAGGGGGATTGACTGCAATGAAGAAGATGTCACTGCGCGGCTTTGCCATGATCGGTATTCTTGCCGCACTGAGCTATGTCTGTTTTACATTTATCCAGTTTAAAATTCCGCTGCCGGGAGGCGATGCGACCAGCGTTCATCTTGGCAACATGGTGCCGGTACTCGGTGCCCTGTTATTTGGCGGGATCTACGGCGGACTGGGCGGAGCGATCGGCATGACAATCGGCGATCTGTTTGATCCGATCTATATCATCTATGCCCCGAAGACATTTGTACTCAAACTCTGCATTGGTCTGATTACCGGTGCAGTTGCCCACAAGGTATTCCATCTGGAAACAGAAACAGATCCAAAGAAACTGAAGAAGGGCGCATTTCTTGCGGCACTGGCAGGCCTTGGCTTCAATGCGGTATTTGATCCGATTGTCGGCTACTTCTACAAACTGCTGATTCTCGGCAAGCCAGCCGCAGATATAGTGCTTTCATGGAACATTGCCGCATGTGTCATCAATGCGGCGGTATGCCTGATTGTTTCGGTACCGCTGTACCTGGCATTGAGACCTGCCATGAAGCGGTTTCGGATTGACGGCTGAAGCGGAACAGACAATAGATTTGATAGACCCGGGTCATTGATCCGGGTTTTATTATGGATAGACATGGAAACTAACCGAAATGCTCATATTCTCATGTGCTTCAATATCATTGATGGAATCAAGAAATATGAACAGCATCGCTGGAAACTCAAATAATCAAACTGACTACGTGCAGGTGCTTGTCAGAAGCCTTTGAAGTGCCTATAAAGTAGGTAGAAGGTACAAGAAGGAGAAGACATATGCATAAGCACAGGCATGTCAGTATGGCCGCTTCGGCCGCTCTTCTTCTGACCGGATGTTCTTCCGGCACAGTCGCTTCTCAAACACCAAAAGCTTCAGCCAATCCGGCACAGTCATTGACAACCGATGCCCAGAAAGCATCCATCTCTACCATCACAGATATCGATGATGGACTGTTTTATACCATGGACTATACGGCAGACTACAAACTGGATGAGGTATTGAACTCTGATATCACCAGTGTGGAAGGCATGGTGGAGTTTCTGCAGCAGAACATGCTGACAAGTCCGGTCTCCGCAGTGATCCAGGCAGATGCCGGCTGCAGTGCATTCACCGTAACCGGTGAAGACGGACATATTCTCAATGGCCGCAACTTTGACTACAAGATGGATATGACAGCAGTATTGATCCGTACGGCACCGGAAAATGGCTACCGCTCCATCGGCCTGGCAGATGTCGGCTGGCTTGGATACGGCATCGGCAGTCTCGATGATGGAACAACTGATCTGTCACTGGCAGTCTCATTTCCGTATCTGATCATGGACGGGATGAATGAGAAGGGACTGTCCGTCGGAGTGTTGAAACTGGATGGTGATCCAACCCGGCAGGACACCGGCAAACATAAAGTCATGACAACGGTTGCCATGCGGCTGGTACTGGACCGCTGTGCAACCGTGGATGAGGCGATCGAACTGCTGCAGCAGTATGACATGCAGTCTGCCATTGATAACTGCAACTTCCACTTTATCCTGTCTGATTCCTCCGGCCGCTGTGTCATTCTGGAATATACCCTGAATGATATGCAGGTACTGGAAGAAAACCATGCGACCAATTACTATCTGGCAGAAAACATGAATGGTCTTGGCCATGGGAAGGATCGCTATCAGATCCTGGATGATGTACTGTCATTCCGCAAGAACGTACTGACAGAACAGGAAGCGATGAACCTGCTGGAAACAGTCAGCCAGCCGGAGACCGAAGAATCCACCTCCATGACGCAGTGGTCTGTATTGTATGATCTGACCGACCTGTCTGCCCAGGTGGCGATCCGCCGGGACTTCTCAAAGATCTTCAAGTTCACGCTGGATGATATCAGCGGAACGGCCCAATAAAAAATACGGCAGGGGAATCATCCTCTGCCGCATGCATTCAATTATTTCAGTGATCCGGCAATGCGTACGGCATTGAGACCGCCGTTGTAGATACCGATCTGGTTGTTTTTGATGATGTTCTCTGACATCAGGGCAATGATTGATCTGTCACTCTGGAACAGATCAATCATATTCAGCACTTCTGCAAGACTCCGGCATTCATAGGTGCCATCGCCGATCTCGGCAGAGTGCACTGCACCCCACTGCTCATGTCCGCCGACTCTTGGAATAAAGAGCTTTGGAATCGGGTAGAAGGCCAGTTCACTTGGCTTTGTGACCAACAGGTCTGACACATTCATCAGCAGGTTGGTGGAGTAGACTGCCTCAAAGATATTTTCGCTGTAGAAGAAGTGGATGCCTCTGGCATCTTCTTTTTCTGCACCGGCAATGAAGGACTTCACTTCTGCATAGTTGTTGAAGTGGCAGTCGCACGTTGCCAGTTCAGGCATTGCCTTGATCAGGTTGTCATAGACGTTTTTATGATCGCCGACATTGACATAGACGATCGCTTCATTCTGCTTAGCAAGCGGGATCAGTTTCTTCAGGATGCCGATGAACAGTTCCTGCTGGGATCCTGCACCGCCAACCGTCAAGAGATACCTGATCGGCTTGTGGTCATTGGCCCGCTGGATTCTGTTTTTACAGGTGTCTTCCAGTGTTTCCAAGAGTTCCCAGTCAATGTAATGGCCAGTATACTGCAGTGTATCATGCGGCATTGGTTTCAGGATGTCTTTTTTCTGCATGCCCCTCAGGGTGCGGTAGCCGAAGTAGGAGTTCGGGGTCTGGATACAGGAGGTCGCTCCTTCTGAAAGGTGCAGTGCCATCTGCCAGTTATCCGGGATTGCATTGACGACATGGGTCATACCGGCGTGGACAGCAGCCTGGGAGGGCCATACATGGGTGGCAATGTAGGGGATGTCATGATCGATATCCCGGAAGATCGGCGTGCAGCACCTGGTCATTTCCTGATCTGAGATGTTCTGTTTCAGCTGACGGAATCCTTCATAGTTCATCGGTTCCCATACCAGTTTATTGAACAGCTTCGACTTGGAAGAAATCCTGGAACCAAGGGAGTACAGATCATTCTGCGATGCGATGATCTTTGTCATGGTCGTTTCCGGAAATGAATTCAGATCCAGCCAGAGCGGGGTATAGCCAAGATGCCTTGCACAGCTTGCCATGGCCATGGAGATGCGGTAGTGGCCAAAGCCCATGCGGATATTGCCGATAATCATTGGATTGGTGACGCTGCTGAGATCCAGCGGGGTATCGCTCAGTACCAGATCCTGACAGCCGACCTCGTCCAGTACGGCATTATGTTTCAATGCCAGATGATATTCCGTGTTGGTGTCGTCCCCGAACTTCTTCTGATATTTTTCACGTGAAGCGACTGCCTTGTGTTCCAGATGTTCAGAAACAGGGTTTCCGTAGATGGTGTTCATTGTTTCCCTCCTGTTGACATTTCCGTTACAGATGATAGACTGACTATTGTAAGTGATAGACTATCTATCAAAAGTATAGATTCGGATCTGGAGGAAGTCAATGAACTATCAGAAGTATCTTGCCGAAACCAAAGATACCTGGCAGGAACAATTGATTGATGAAATCAGTACATTGTTTCTGAAGCAGGGCATTCAGCCAATGAAGATGACTGATCTAGCCAAAGAGACCGATGTCGGGGTCGCTTCGCTGTACCGCTACTTCGGTACCAAGAAGAACCTGGTGATTCTCTGCGGCATCCATCTCTGGACCAAGACTGTTCATCTGTTTGACAACATCTTTGAGTCCAACCTGTACCAGAAGAAGGATGGCATCAGCCAGATGGAGGACCTGTTGAAGGTGTATCACATCCTCTATACCGGACACCGTGACTTTCTCAGCTTTCTGGCAAACTTCGATGCCTTCTGTATCAGTGAGCACATCAGTGCTGCTGAACTGAACGACTACGAAAACAACATCATGAATCTCTATCCGCTGTTTGAAGCAGCCTACGACAAGGGACATCGTGATCACACCATCCGCTGCAAAGAACCGATCCAGGAAGTCTACTTCACGGTCAACCACTCCATGATGTGCCTGGCCCAGAAGATGTTACCGGAAAACCGGATCCTGAGCAGTGACAAACTCGTTGATGGGGAACAGCAGATCAATCTGCTGATGAAGATTCATCTCGCATATCTGAAAGGGAATAAATCATGAAAAAGGTAACGAACAAGGTATTATGGATCTTTGCGATCGGTCAGCTTGGCTGGAGCATGCTCTCAGGCATCGTGTCCAACTGGCTGGTGTACTTCTATCAGCCGACCAGCGAACTGCTTTCCAAAGGACAGCAGATCTTCATCACCCAGGGAATTGTATTCCTGGGCCTGACCGTCATCGGTATGATTACCGCAACTGCCAGAATCTTCGATGCAGTCACGGACCCGCTGATCGCATCCGGCTCTGACCGCTGCAGGCACAGACTGGGCAGACGTATTCCGTTCATGCGCTATGCGGCAATCCCGTTTGGCATTGTCACCGTGCTGCTGTTTACATTACCGGTCAATGGCGAAAGCATGGTCAACAATATTGTTCTGCTGGTATTCACACTGCTCTTCTATCTCTTTATGACCTGCTACTGCACACCGTTCAACGCGCTGATTCCGGTATTGGGCAATAACCAGAAGAACCGCATCAACTGCTCCACCTATATTTCCGTTACCTACTTCCTCGGTACTGCATTTGCTTACCTGGTACCGAACATTGCGGCATTCTTCCAGGCAGATCTTGGCTATACCAATTCCTTCCGTCTGACGATTGCGATCCTGGCAACGATTGCTGTTATCTGCATGCTGATCCCGTCATTTGCGATCAAGGAAAAGGATTACTGCGATACCACACCGGTCAAGACCAAGACCTTTGAATCCCTTGGCAAGACCTTCAAGAACCATGAATTCCAGAAGTTTGTATGCTCTGATGTACTGTACTGGATCGCTTTGACCATCTTCCAGACCGGACTTCCGTATTACATCACCGTACTGATGAAACTGGACGACTCCTATTCCTTCGTCTTCTTTGCCATCATGACCGGACTGTCGCTTGCGTTCTATGCACCGGTCAATCACTTTGCCAAGAAACTCGGCAAGAAAAAGATGGTTGTCTTTGCCTTCATCTTCTTTGCCTGCACCTTCGGTATTACTTCCATGGCCGGCCAGTTTGGACTCAGCGGCATGGCTTGGGGCCTGATTGTTTCAGTGCTTGCTTCACTGCCAATGGCAATCCTCGGCATCCTGCCGCAGGCAATTGTCGCGGATATCTCTGATGCGGATTCCCGTATCACCCATGAAAGCAGACAGGGCATGTTCTTTGCGGCAAGAACCTTTGCCTTCAAACTCGGCCAGTCTGTAGCCATGCTGCTGTTCACTTCCATCTCCACGATCGGCGATGGTATCATCGGCTACCGGATCAGTGCAATTGTAGCTGCTGTATTGTGCCTGCTTGGTGGGATTGTACTGACCAGATATAACGAAACGAAGGTTCTGGATACGATCTCTGTTGAAGAGAACAACGGATAAACAAAAATCACAATTAATCATCACATGATGAAGACAGCCAGGACGGATATCGCCCTGGCTGTTTTAAATACATTGTTATTTCAGAAGCACTCAGATCAGTTTCTTCAGCAGCTTGAGTTTCTTCTCGTCAAACGGTGCGTAGCGAAGTTCAAGGTCTACCGAAGTACTGCTGTTGATGACGCCTTTCTTGTGACTGAAGGCATCGAAGGAATACTTGCCGTGATAGACGTTCATGCCGGAATTGCCTACACCGCCAAATGGCAGGTGGTTGTTGGAGATGTGCATCATCGTATCGTTGACACAGCCGCCGCCGAATGGCAGTTCTGTTACAACTTTCTTTGATACAGCGCTGTCTTCTGCGAATACATAGCAGGCAAGCGGACGTTCCATGGTCTTCAGCCGGTCCAGAAGATCATCCAGATTGTGATAGCTGATAATCGGCAGGATCGGTCCGAAGATCTCTTCCTGCATTGCCTTTGTCGTAAAGTCTGCCTCAGGCAGCAGGGTCGGGGCAATCTTGCGCTCATTTGGATTGCGCTTGCCGCCGATGACATTATGCTCACAGTCAATCAGCCCGCACAGCCGGTCATAGTGTTTCTGATTCACAATACATGGATAGGCATTGCTGTTTTCAGCGTTGCTGTAGTGCTCATTGATCGCTTCCTGCAGTTCATGGATCAGTGCCGGCTTGATGGATTCTTCTGCCAGTACATAGTCAATGGAGATACAGGTCTGTCCGGCATTGAGAAACTTGCCCCAGACAATGCGCTTTGCGGCAATCTTCAAGTTGGCACTTTTATCAACGATGCAGGGGGACTTGCCGCCCAGTTCCAGTGATACCGGGGTCAGGTTCTCAGCTGCTGCCTTCATGACGGTTTTACCGATGTTCGGGCTGCCGGTAAAGAAGATGTAGTCATACTTCTTCTTCAATACGGCATCATAGTCAGAATCTGCGTCAACGCAGTAGATGTAGTTGGCAGGGAAGGTCTCATTCAGCATCTTCTGGATGACTTTCCAGCTGTGCGGGTTATTGCGGGAACACTTCATGACTACAGTATTGCCCGTTGCGATTGCCCCGGCCAGCGGCGTGATGGAAAGATTGACCGGATAGTTCCACGGCACCACAATCAACATAACTCCATAAGGTTCTTTATAGACCGTACCTCCGGAAGGGAAGGTTGCCATGACCGGTGTTACCTGTTCCGGTTTGCTCCAGGAATCAATGTGTTTCAACTGGGTCTTGATCTCATCTTCTGCCATGGCAACTTCGGTCATGTAGGACTCTGCCCTGGATTTGGCCAGATCCTGATTCAGTGCTGTGAAGATTTCTTCTTCATAGCGCTCCATTGCTTCCAGCAGCTGCTTCAGCATGTTCTTGCGAAAGGCAATATCACGGGTGTGATTGCCGTTGAAGAAGGCTCTCTGTTTCCGGATGATATCTTCAATTTGTGTTTCCGGCGTCATTGGATGATTCCTCCGTTTCTCTTACTCTGATTATAACAGTACATTGGAAAATCGGTATGCTTGACACTGCTGAAGCGGGTGACTACTATAACAATGTTAGATAACACTAACTATATGGAAGACACTCCTCTTAAAGGTGTGTGAAAGGAAGATGCTGATATGAAACTGGTATTGCTGAGACATGGAGAAAGTGAATGGAATCTGGAGAACAGATTCACCGGCTGGACCGATGTGGAACTGTCTGATAACGGGAAAAAAGAAGCGGCCAATGCGGCTGTGCTGCTGAAAGAAGCGGGACTGGATTTTGATCTTGCCTATACGTCTTATCTGAAGCGGGCGATCCACACATTGGATATTGTCCTGGACGGCATGGACCGCAACTGGCTGCCGGTCATCAAGGACTGGCATCTCAATGAACGCCACTACGGCGCGCTGCAGGGACTGAACAAATCTGAAACAGCTGAGAAGTACGGCGAAGAGCAGGTGCATCTCTGGCGCAGATCGTATGATGTACGACCGCCGCTGCTGGAAGAAGAGGACAAACGGAATCCGGCACTGCAGTCGATGTACCGCAATGAAGACCGCACCGAGCTGCCGCTTGGCGAAAGCCTGAAAGATACCATCGCAAGAGTGATCCCGTACTTTGAATCTGAGATCAAGCCGCAGATGAACAGCGGCAGACGTGTACTGATCGCAGCCCATGGCAATTCCCTGCGGGCACTCGTCATGTACCTGGAACACCTGACGCCGGAAGAAATCAGTGCCGTCAATATTCCAACTGGCGTACCGCTGGTGTATGAACTGGATGATCAGTACAAGGTACTGGAAAAATCCTATCTTGGTTCAAAGGAAGCACTGCAGGCAAAGATGGCCGCAGTCGCCAACCAGGGAAAAGCCAAGTAACTGCAGTTGAAACTGTCATTTGAATCCGGAATGGCAGTTTTTTTGATGCCCGCACCTGAAAACGCTTACTGATTATTTGTCAAGAAAGATGCTCTAAAACGATTGACAGTGAATGATTGTTTGTGTAAACTAACTCATGGTTAGATAACGCTAACCAATTATTTAGACTTATCAGTTAGCGCAGTCTAACAGCAGAGAGGGGGCAGCAGATTTGATGCCGATCACAATGGCTTCAGCAGGCGACACGGTCATCATCCGTAAAATTACCGGCAATGATCAGACCAGACAGCATCTGGCTGAACTGGGATTCACGGTGGATGACGAAGTGAAGGTTGTATCCTCCATTCAGGGAAACCTGATTCTCCAGGTAAAAGACAGCCGTATCGCACTCGACAGAACAATGGCCAATCGAATTTTGATCTAAACGGAAAGAGGGGCGTTATCAAGTATGAAGACTTTGAATCAGGCAGCTGTCGGCGAGACAGTTACAGTATCAAAGCTGCTGGGCGAAGGACCTACCAAGCGGCGCATCATGGATATGGGCATCACCAAAGGGGTTGGGATCTATATCCGCAAGGTAGCTCCGCTCGGCGATCCGATGGAACTGACAGTCAGGGGATATGAGCTGTCACTCCGCAAAGCAGACGCTGAAATGATTGAGATCCAGTAAGGAAGAGGGAAAGAGGACAACATATGGAACTGAAGATTGCACTCGCAGGCAACCCGAACTGCGGCAAAACAACACTGTTCAATGACCTGACCGGCAGTACACAGTACGTCGGCAACTGGCCGGGTGTTACCGTTGAAAAGAAAGACGGCAGATTGAACGGACATAAGGACATCATTATCCAGGACCTTCCTGGTATCTATTCTCTGTCACCGTATTCACTGGAAGAAGTGGTATCCAGAAACTATCTGGTCAATGAAAAGCCGGATGCCATCATCAACATCATCGACAGTACGAATATTGAACGCAACCTCTATCTGACAACACAGCTGCTGGAATTGAATATTCCAACCGTCATTGCACTGAACATGATTGACCTGGTCAACAAGGCAGGCGATCGGATTGATATGGAAAAGCTGAGCAGGACGCTGGACTGCCCGGTGCTGCCAATGAGCGCACTGAAGGGCAAAGGATGCCTCGAAGCAGCGGAAAAGGCAATTGAAGCAGCCCGCAACAAGACACCGCATGAACTGCCGCATGTCTTTACCGGCAGTGTCGAACATGCCCTGGCTCATATTGAAGAATCCATCTCAGACCGGGTGAGTGCACAGGATCTGCGCTGGTATGCGATCAAACTGTTTGAGCGTGATACCAAGGCAACCGAAGGACTGCATCTCAGCACGGAACTGATGAGTCATATTGATTCGCACATCAAAGACTGTGAGAAAGAAATGGATGATGATGCCGAAAGCATCATTACCAACCAGCGCTATGAATACATTGCCAGGGTTGTTGCTGTCTCGGTGGTCAAAAAGCCCGTCAAGGGAAACCTGACGACTTCTGACAAAATCGATAAAGTAGTCACCAACAGATGGCTGGCAATTCCGATCTTCGTTGCCATCATGTGGCTGATGTATTACATCTCCATTACCACTGTCGGCGGCTGGGCTACCGACTGGGTCAATGACACGCTGTTTGGATCCATCATTCCGGATGCGGTCAATGGCTGGCTGGTTTCCGTTAATGCGTCAGCGTGGGTATCCTCCCTGCTGGTGGATGGCATCATCGGCGGTGTTGGAACCGTGCTTGGCTTCGTACCGCAGATGTTACTGATCTTCTTCTTCCTGGCAATTCTGGAAGACTCCGGCTATATGGCACGTGTCGCATTTATCATGGACCGTATCTTCCGCAAGTTCGGCCTCTCCGGCAAATCGTTTATCCCGATGCTGATCGGATCCGGATGCGGCGTACCGGCTGTCATGGCTGCCCGCACGATTGAAGACGAAAAGGACCGCCGCATGACAATCATGCTGGCACCGTTCATTCCTTGCTCTGCCAAGATGGTCATCATTGCGATGATTACCACAACCTTCTTCCCGCACTCCTCCTGGATTGCGCCGGCCATGTACTTCCTGGGCATCCTGATTATCGTGCTCTCCGGCATCGCCATGAAGAAGATCAAGGCATTTGCAGGCAAACCGGCACCGTTCGTCATGGAGCTTCCGGCTTACCACATTCCTTCCTTCAAGGGTGTATTGATCCACATGTGGCAGCGTGCCAAGGCATTCATCATCAAGGCCGGAACGATTATCTTCTCTGCCTGTGTTGTGATCTGGTTTTTGTCCAACTTCAACTGGAGCTTTGCATTCACCGCTGATATTGATTCCAGTATCCTGGCTTCGATCGGTTCACTGTTTGCCTGGATCTTCGCACCGCTCGGGTTTGGTACCTGGCAGGGTGCAGTCGCTGTCATCAGTGCAGAAATGGCAAAGGAACAGGCCATCAGTACTCTGGCAGTATTGAACCACGTCGCTGCAGATGCAGAAGACGCTGCGATCTCCGTTGGTATCTCCACGATGTTTACCGCCATGAGTGCGTTCTCGTTCATGATTCTGAACCTGTTTGATCCGCCGTGCGTTGTTGCAATGGCAACGACCATGCGTGAGATGGGCTCCAGAAAGTGGGGCTGGGCAGCCATTGGCTATCAGTGCATGATCGGCTACTGCCTTGCGTTTGTATGCTATCAGCTTGGTTCCATGTTCTTCTACGGTGCCTCCTTCGGCATCGGCCAGGTCATTGCATTCGTACTGATTGCAATTGCCTGCTACTTCATCTTCCGCAAGAATCCAAACAGTCAGGCAGAACTGACCGAGGCGAAAGCCGCTGCCTGATCCTCTCAACTGAAAGGAGGATTCAAGTATGAACCTTTCTACCGCATTGATTCTTCTTGGCATCCTGATACTGATGGTGCTGGCTGTACGCTATACCATGAAACACGGCAGCTGTGAGCACTGCAGCGGAAACTGCAGCCATCATGAGCAGGGGTGCAGCCTCTATGAGCGCTACAGGAAAGATCATCCGGATCCCGTGCACGAACAGTACTGACTGGAAAGTGTGAGCTTATGCAGTGCAATGCACTGGTATTACTGATTTATGGATTGTCCGCATTTGCAGCGTTACTTGCCTGCATGTGGAGCATCAGTCATCTCTTTGATCAACCAATGAAACGGAGGCAGCGTCATCGATGACAGCTTTGATAGGTACCATGATTGTGATTCTGTTCCTGCTGGCCATCAGCCATGTGAGAAAGACTTTGATGCATGGCTGCTGCGGCGGCTGTGAGACGGTCAAACGCAATGCAGTCAAAGACCGCAACGTTGCCAACTACCCGTATTATACGATTCTTGCAGTGGATGGCATGCACTGCAGCAATTGTGCGGCGAAAGTCGCAAATGCATTGAATGCACTGCCGGGGGTATATGCTGAAGTGAATCTTGATCAGCGTGCCGCAACAGTGCACATGAAACACCTGATTACAGACCGTACACTCACGGATTCTGTTCGCCAGGCTGGCTATTCAGCCAGAATAAATTCCTCCAGAACTGCCTCAGCAGACACGGCAGTTCAGCATCAGTAACAACGTTGTTCCTCCTGTACTTCGGGTACCGCCGAGGTACACACAAAACCCTTCCTGCTTCACTTCCCCGGTGATTTGAGCGTCGCCGGGGATTTTATCTGTTTCAGTAAATAAAAAACATGAAGCTCATTTGTCTTCATGTTCTGGATCATTGATATTCTGATATCCATTCTTGAGATCAATGACAGGAATGGAAGTGGTGTTCTCCCGGTCTGACACCATCATGGATGTGATCTTCGCCAGGGGAATGGTTTCCACATACATGCCATTCAGCAGTTTGATCCCGATATCATCGCTGTCTGCGTTTTTGATTTCATCATAATTACTGATGAATCCGGAATGCTCTGATCCATCTTCCATGACCGCAGTCACGAAAAACTGCAGAAATGGCAATACTGCTTTGCGATCCATAGGTACCTCCCCCTGATCTGACTCTGACATGATACCACAGGTACTTCGGATTTCACGCAGGGAATGACCAAAATGATGATACGTCAAAGCGTGTCCTGTTGCAGTATGATTAACGCATTGAGGAGTGAACTGCTGCCATGATCCTGAAGGTACCCTATATCGATCAGAGTGAGATTGCACCAACCGGATGTGAGAGTGTGACTGCCTGCATGTTATTGCAGTATCTAGGCTATGATATCCCGGTTCACACGTTTATAAAGAACTGTTTATGCAGTCTTCCATTTACTGAACGCAATGGCGAACTGTGGGGCACGGATCCCGATCTTGCCTTTGCCGGAGACCCTGAAGACAAAGAAGGCTTTGGCTGCTATGCACCGGTACTGATCAAGGCAATGGAACCGATCATACAGGACAGTTACTGCCTGAAGAACGAAACAGGAACAGCGGTAACAGATCTCTGCCATCGATACATTGAGCAGGGGATGCCGGTGCCGATCTGGTCCACGATTGATATGAAGCCATCCGGACTGGGTACGAAGTACCGCCTGTATACTGATGGCAGCTGGTATCAGTGGCGCAATCACGAACACTGCCTGTTACTGGTTGGCTATGATGATAAAAACTATTGGTTCAATGATCCCTGGCATAACCATGGATTGGCTGCTTATGAGAAACACCTGTTTGAGCAGCGCCATCATGAGATGGGTATGCAGGCAATCGGAATCATCAGAAAGTGAACTGGACTATGAAACTGAACTTCACCAAAATGCAGGGTGCCGGCAATGACTACATCTATGTAGACTGTTTCCAGCAGCCATTACCGCAAGATCCTGCCGCTGTTTCAAGCGTGCTCAGTCAAAAATGCTACGGCATCGGTTCGGATGGACTGATCCTGGTAAGACCTTCAGACTGTGCGGATTTCATGATGGATATCTACAATGCGGATGGTTCACGGGCAAAGATGTGCGGCAATGGCATCCGCTGTGCCGCAAAGTTTGCCTTTGAACACGGCATCATCCATCAGTGTTCATGCAATGTGGAGACACTGTCCGGCATCAAACAGGTACAGCTGAAACAGAATGATGGAACCATTACAGGAGCCACGGTCGATATGGGCATGCCTCAGATCAGAGAGAATGGTCATCTGACTGCAGTGGAGAAGATTTCTTCCAGTGATCTGAACAGCCTGCAGGAATCTATTACGCTTGCACAGCAAAACTTCCAGATGATCGAGATCTCCATGGGCAATCCCCATGCAGTGATCTTCGTCAATGATCTGAAACAGCTGGACTTTCAACAGTATGGACATGATGTGGAACAGGATCAGCGGTTCATCGACGGCGTCAATCTGGAACTGGTACAGGTCAAAGACCGCAGTCATATTGCGGTAAGGGTATGGGAGCGCGGTTCACAGGAGACCAATGCCTGCGGTACCGGTGCCTGTGCTGCTGCACTTGCGGCAATGCTGGATGATCAATGCGATCAGCAGGTTGCAGTAACCATGAACGGCGGAGTACTGATAGTGGAACGGAGAATGACCGATGGCCATCTGCTGTTAAGCGGAGAAGCACGGAATGTATTCACCGGTACGGTAGATACCGATGACTGTGCCCAACATCATAATCTTGTTTCGTGATTCCGGTTTATCATAAAAGAAAACAAAGCAGCGTATAAAGCTTCGGAGCGTGGGAATCATGCATCAGACAAAGAGAGTATGGGACAGTATCAGAGAAAACTTCGGACTGGATAACATGCGCATGGCTGCCAGAGTGGCCATCGGTGTTGTACTGTCCGTTTTGATTGCCCGTCTGCTGCAGCTGCAGTTTGCCGCATCTACCTGCATTGTGACACTGCTTGGCATCCAGTCCACCAAACGGGATACCTACCGGACAGCAGTGCAGCGGGGGGATCTCCCTTGCCTATACCATTGCCATTGCCTTATTGATTGACCGTTTTCTTGGCAACAACATGCTCAGTTTTTCAGTCAGCGTACTGTGTCTGACGCTGATCACTTATCTTCTTGGCTGGAAGAGTTCGCTGTCTATCAATATCGTGGTGCTGGTGCATCTGTTTCTGCAGGCCCAGCCATTTACAGCATCGTTGATCTTCAATGAGGTATTGAGAGTAT